>NZ_JBNNIW010000012.1:0-122981 GCF_050269715.1 Halomonas sp. NPDC076908
CGCCGATGGTAGTGTGGGGTCTCCCCATGCGAGAGTAGGTCATCGTCAGGCACCTATTCAACGAAGAACCCAGCCACCCGGCTGGGTTTTTTGTTTGTGCGGAAAAAAACAAGCGGTCTCCCCATTGGCCCGTTTGTCGGGAACAAACGGGAACCGCTTTAGCGGGCCCGAAGGCGAGTCTCAGGACGAGACGAGTAAAGTATCGGCAGCCATCGTCAGGCACTGATACCAAAAATCCCCCAGGGCTTGCGCTCTGAGGGGTCTTTTTTGCGTGAGGAGTGAACTGCCAACGTAATCCTCACACCTCACTATTGACTCTTACCTGCATAAAACTCCCAGACATTCATCGCTGGGAGTTATATATCAGCTACTATCGATGAAATTGCCCTTCGCGTTCCGGTTGCCAAAGTACCGCATCAATTCGTAACAGCGTTTGGCTGTTATTAGGCAGCGGCCAGTCAATAATATCACCCACCTTGAGACCGATAAGGCTTGCTCCAATCGGGGCCATCACAGACAGGCCATCTTCGGTGCTACTTAATGCATGCGGATAAACCAGCGTCCGAATCATCTGCTTATCGCGGGTAAGGTCGGTGAACTGAATCTGGCTGTTCATGCTGACCACATTCTCAGGGATCTCTTGAGGGTCAACGACCACTCCGCGACTCAGCTCGTTTTCAAGCATGTCCGCCACGGCTTGATCCTTTTCTGAAGCATCATTAATCAAGCGCTGTAAGCGTTCGGCATCAAGCCGGTTAATTAAAAGGGGTGGACGCTGCCCCATTTTGCTCTCCTTGGCAAAAGTGCGCGCTATTAATCAGCCGCATAAAACGTTATCTAGTTAGTTTTTTAATAGGTAATAAAAACAGCTCTTTCCATAAAATAAGGAAGAGCTGTTATAAAGATTCTACGCCACTTTACGACAAAAGACGATGCTCGCTTCAATGACTATAGAGGGTGCATAACTGACCGTAACAGCAAGATAAAATGCTATGATGCGGGTCGCGGTTAGCCGTTGAGGGTTATTCATCCATTATTTATGCGATGCAACGTTCCCCATCATATTGATATTCAAAGTTTGAGGTGAAAGGGTGAGTGAAATAGTACCCACTTCGTGGCTCGTTTACTGCCGTCCCGGTTTTGAAAATGATGCATTAGCTGAACTGCAGCATCACGCAGCATTAAACGACGTGGCCTGTGAGTCCTCTTATGGCGAGGGGTGGGTAAGCTTAACGCGTATTGATGGCGAGCCGGTGAACGATTTACACCGTCAAGCGGCGTTTAAAAAGCTGATTTTTGCACGTCAAAGCTTAGCGGCGCTTCCAGCGCTCACCCTATCACGTGATGACCGTCTAACGGCTATTTTAGAGCAGGTAAAAGCCAGCCGCTGGAGCTTCGAAGAGATTTGGCATGAAACGCCGGATACCAATGATGGCAAAGCCCTGGCGGGTCTTATTAAAGCACTGACCAAGCCGCTGGAAAGCATACTTAAAAAGCGTGGGGCGTTAAGGCGCAGCGCAGGCGCTAGGCGTCTGCATATTTTCTGGACCGACGGAGATCGAGTGCAGTTGGCGATGAGCTTTCCAGGCAATCGTAGCGATTTGATTAATGGTATACGCCGTTTGCGTTTTCCGTCCCGAGCACCCAGTCGTTCAACCTTGAAGTTAGAAGAGGCATGGCACGAGTTTATCCCCAAGGACGAGTGGGAAGATCGGCTTGCGCCCCATATGCAGGCAGCTGATTTGGGTGCGGCCCCGGGTGGCTGGACATGGCAGTTAGTTCAGCGAGGGATGTATGTGTACGCCATCGATAATGGCCCGATGGATACCCAATTGATGAAGACCGGGCAGATAGATCATCTGAAAGAGGATGGTTTTACCTGGGAGCCACCGCAGCGTTTGGACTGGCTGGTTTGCGATATTGTTGATAAACCCGTGCGCGTATTAGCCATGGTGGAGCGTTGGTTAATTCGGAAATGGTGTAGAGAAGCGATCTTTAACCTCAAGCTGCCCATGAAAAAACGTTGGGATGAAGTAACCCGTTGTTTAAATACGTTGGACGTATCACTTGAGAAAGCGGGAGTATATGCCGATGTGTCATGCCGTCACCTCTATCATGATCGAGAAGAAGTAACGGTGCATGTGAAGCTTAAAAATTAACGCATGTGACATTATTAGGCTTAATAGCCAGGCTCGTAAATACGAATAGTCTCGTCTTCAGTGAGTAGTGGTAAAATGCGCTGCATCGCTGTTGAGCGGGCCTCGCTTGAGTGCCACTCCTTCCATGCGCGGATGTCGCGCCATTTGGTAATCATCAGGCGGCGATCAGTATGACCAAGCTCAACAAGGGTTTCTCCACCAATGAAGCCTCTTACGCCTAAGGAGACTCGCATTGCCTCCCGAGCTGCTTGCTCAAATTCTTCTTCAAGGCCGGGCATAATTCGCCGTTCGATGATAACTTTAATCATACGCTTCGTTTCCTACGTCGAGGATATTAATGGCTGATAATACGGGTACATTACCTACTTACGATGTGCTATTAGACACCACGGGGCTGTATTGTCCCGAGCCGATTATGTTAATGCATAATAAGGTACGCGATATGTCTACTGGTCAAGTGCTTAAAGTAGTGGCTACTGACCCAGCCACAACGCGCGACGTGCCTAAATTTTGCCAGTTTCTTGGCCATGAACTGATAGAGCAGGACACGTCCTCCGCGGATGGCTACCTATACTTTATTCGTTTAGCTTAGCTATTGGGATTAACTGTTTGATTTAACCCTTCTAGGCAAATCTATAAAAAGATTAGCCCACAAAAGGTAGTCATTTGGCTGCAAGCGAGGCCGGCATCATTTGTCAGTAGCTGACCTCGCTATCAGTGGCTGCCAATAAGCTGAATTAATCGCTTGCGACTACCATCATGGCTAATGCATCTAGTGTTGCAGGGTCCTCTTCCAATATTCGATTAGCAATGTGACGTTGGAAAAAATAAACCGTTTTATGGCGAGAGTGAGCGCTATAGAGGCATTTATCGCCTAATAAAATCGGTGTCATCTTTGCCTTCTGTTCGTCAGCAAGCAGCGCGTCAAGGCTACCGTCACTGTAGAGACGCCATCCGTAAACGGGTTTCATATGCCAGGGTGAGTTGGGGTGGTTCATGCACAGCGCATGAGTGCCCAGCGTGTCAGGTATTTGCTGAATCAGAGTAACTTCGCCAGAGGCTTCATAATCAAAATAATCAGCAGCCGCAACGAGCTCATGGTATTTATGGTCAGGTGGTGTATCGAAGATTTCTTCAGTTTCAGGGTCACGATAACCCACGAAGTAGCCATTTTCCTGGCTGTTCACATCGTGGCAGGCAGCCAATGTTTCCATCCACGGCACTAAGCCAATAACACTCCCGTCCTCTCTTAACCCCCAGGCTAAAATAGGCATGCCATAGTAGGTGTCAGGACTCGCAGCGAGCTGGTAAACCATCTCTAGGCCGTCTAGCTCTGGTGCTAGTCGGACTAAACACTTTTGCGCCTGTTGACGTTGGCGCACAGTTTCCAGGTCGATGACCTGGGCAGAGCGGGGTGACAGGGATGCGCCCATTATGTCCCTCCTTGTGCTGCGTGGTCATGACAGTGGCGAAGCAGGTTCTAGCTTGCCTCTTTATTATCGTTGCTTGCTTATCTCTCTATATCCACCAATAGCACAAGTTGCTCATAAGGTTAAGGGTTCTGCTGTTTTTAATTGCGCTCACAAGAAGCGAAGCGGTGCCTAAGCGCTGTATGCTCACGCTTTGCCTGCTGAAATTGTGCCCATGGGGCCTGAGCATTTTGCAGAGATAGCCAGCGTGCTTGATATTCCTGAATAGCGGTAGGCTTGACCACTGGCTGAATATCAATGAGTTGATTGATCGCCGCTAACCAACGTTGTGCTGTGCTCGTTAAGTGCTCAGTTGGAAGGTCTTGCCCAGGGCTTAAGCAGGCGTCAGTCTCTTCGCTTTGCTGGGCGAGTAAGGCATTTGCTTCGGTTAAGCGTTGATTAGCCAGCAATAGCGCCCGCAACACTTCTGCGGTTAATGGCCGCTCTTGAAGCGTTTTTAAATGGTTTTCAAGAGTTGAGGAGTCTTGCTGCCAATTAAGATCAAATTGGTGATTCGTCATCTCTATGAGGTAATCAATCGCCGCTAGGTGGCGCAAAAAGGTACTTTCTTCAATTTCAGTTAAAGGCTGACTGGCGCGAGAAAAGCTTTTAACCCACTCACTAGAGTCGAAAATAGCGTTCCAGCTAACCAGGGGGAGCTGTGCCGTTTTAGTCTGCGTTAGATAATGTAAGCGTGCTCTGTTTTCGTCACTCAGCTGGTTAGGGGCATCGCTATGCCAGCAGGCGCTCAAGCGCTGCCACAGGGTGCGCTCATAGAGCCACTGTTGGCTGGGCGGGGCGACACGACCAAGCTGGTTATTACGTGCAGCCACCAACGACGTGATTTGACACTCGCGCAGCGCGTAAACATTGAGCATGCTATCGCGGGTTTCCGGGATATCGATAAGCCTAATCTGTCGCTCAGGAAAAGCGTCGATATTGTCAGGGGCCGTGCGCTCTATATCGCTTGCAGTTAGCTCATCAGCCAACTGTTGATGATATGTCTCCCATGATACATCAGCGGGGTCGTCGCTACCGCAGCCTACGAGCAAGGTGACACTTACGATGAGTAAACTCGCGAGCCATCCCCGTTGGGCCATCATTACCTCCAGCGACTAATGCGCTGTAAGCGCCAAGCCAGTAGTAGTGCCGCGACACTTAATCCGATAATTAAGCCAATCCAATAGCCGTGAACCCCCAATGGCGCCACCATGTCACCAACCCCCTTGGAGCCTAGCCAATGCCCACCGCCTAAACCAACAATCCAGTAAGAGAGTACCGTGATAATCATTACGATACGGGTGTCTTTATATCCTCGTAAAGCACCCGCTAAATTAACCTGTAGCGAGTCAGACAGCTGAAAAATGACCGCTAAAGCAATGATCGAGAGCGCTAACGCCTGTATTTCACTATTAGAGGTATAGAGTGCAATGACCGTTTCGGCCGTTATCCACAGCAGAAGGCTGTTTACCGCTGCCAGAATGACACTAACCACAATGCCGTTCCAAGCTACTGTACGGGCTAAAGCAAAATTCTGTTGCCCCAGTGTATTACCCACGCGGACGGTGAGTGCCATGCTGAGTGACAGCGGTAACATAAACAGTATGGTCGTGAAACTGAGTGCTATCTGATGGGCGCCGACGGTGATTTCCCCGAAGCTTGCAATAAACAGCGCAATAAAAGTAAACAGTGTCACTTCAACAAAAATGGCGACGCCAATAGGAACACCTACCACGACTAACTCTTGAATGCCTTTCCATTGCGGGAGGGTAAGGCGTTGCCAGATAGCCACACTTTTATACGTGCTTCCCTTGCGCGTGTAATAAGCCATGGCTAGTGCCATCGTCCACATGGATAGCGCAGTCGCTACCCCGCAGCCAAACGCCCCTAAGGCGGGTAGTTGCTGCACACTTTCCGGGATCCAGGTGCCCAGTAGGTCCACTAACCCATCGCCGCCATAGATCAATACGTAGTTGGCAGGGATATTGACCGCTAAGCCTACCAAGCTAATCCAGAGTGCTGGGCGGGTATGATTCATGCCATCAGAGAAGGCGCGTAGTGCCTGGAAAAGAGCAATCCCTGGCATACCAAATGCAACGGCAGAAAGGTAGGCAGCAGACTCACGGGACACCGCTTGGGGTACGTTCATTAATTCAAATATTGGCATTATTGCTGTCCGGAGCAATATGGCCGCAACGATGCCTAAGAGTAGCGCGACCCATAGCGCCTGATGGACGGCAGGACGAATAGCCGTATGGCGCTGGCCGCCAAGCAAGTGAGCAACGATGGGAGTAAGCCCCATCAAGGTGCCCGTCATAAACAGCATTAGCGGCATCCACAGGCTTGAACCTACAGAAACCGCCGCAAGAGACGTTGCATTGTGTCGCCCCGTCATCATTACATCGACAACGCCCATGCCCGCTTGAGCTAACTGAGCTCCGCAAATAGGCAGTGCTAAATGGACCAGCATACGCGTTTCTGGCCAGTACACCGATTTAACTTGTTGAGTAAAGCCGCCCAATTGATGGCTCCTAATGGGTAAGGTTATTTACGAAAGATCGTTATATTAGCAGGCTCGACTCCCTTCTGGAGGCTAGACGTTAGCTTGCAGTAACAGGGCGGGTATAATGCACCAAAATTGATGACAAATGAGGTCAATGTGAGTGACACGCAGGATCGCTGGACGCTTGAGGATATTACCGCGCTGTTTGACGGCGTTTTTGCTGAGCGTTATCAAACCCGCTTGATCCGTGGCGGTGATGAACCACTCTATCGCCCAGCGAATGCTGAAACGCCTTATCATCAGGTAATATTTGCGCGTGGTTACTATGCCAGCGCGCTACATGAAATCAGCCATTGGTGTATTGCAGGGGAGCAGCGTCGCCAACTAGAAGATTACGGCTACTGGTACTGTCCCGATGGTCGTAATGCTGAGCAGCAGAAAGCATTTGAGCAGGCTGAAATTGCTCCTCAAGCGTTAGAGTCAATTTTAACCCATGCCTGCGGGCGCGAGTTTCACGTCAGCGTGGACAATTTAGGCGGGGAAGTAGAGGCGGATTTTAGTGCTTTCGCTGCGCAGGTTGAAGCCCGTGCGCAACGCTATCTAGAAGAGGGGTTACCTGCGCGTGCTAACGCCTTCCGTATAGCCCTTATAAGCTTTTATCACCAGCAGAAGTCGTTAGCCGTGGCCGTGGCCGTGGCCGGGGGAGGCGCGTGCTTAGATCAAATGGAGGAGTCGGCTTCCTCCTAATCTTCTTCCATAAGGCGCTGATGCATCGACAGCATTACCTCAAGCTCATGCTCAGGGCGCATGGGTTCTAGCCCTAACTCACTGAACGTTTCGCGGCGTTGGCGATGCCACTCGCTTGGGGTGATCGAGGGGTAGAGTACTGATGCTGGGGCAAGCTCAACGAAGGGGTCTAGCCCATAGGTATCAAACAGCCGCGCCAGGGCCGCCTCGTCGTCACCGTTATCGCTGGTGTAAAGGGTTGCAGAGAAGTGATCGTTCTCAAGCTCTCGGATCACTTCCAGCGGACTCACACCAAGGCTTTCCAGTTCCTCAATAGTGTAAGCGCCTAGTGCATTGGTATCTTCTTTAATCCAGCTGTCGTCCGGCTGAATCAATGTTTGCTTAACACGGCCATCCGGCAGTGACCAAGCAATAGTGATCGGTAGGCCATCATCTTCGCCCGTTTCGATGGCGATAAATCCTGGGTAGTCAGCCACACTCGTACTCCTGTTAAGATTCCGTAGGAAGACGGAAAAAACGCTTGGCGGTTTGTGTTGTTGCCGCTCCTAGCTCAGCTTCGCTAATGCCTTGCCACTGGGCTATTTCACGCACTATCCACGGCAGCAATGCCGGTTCATGTCGGCGGCCCTTTAGTTTCGTTGGCAGATTCCGCGGTAGTAGATAAGGGCAGTCGGTTTCTACCATCAAACGCTCAAGGGGTATTTCACTTACCAAAGGGCGTAGATGATGGCCCCGCCGTTCATCACAAATCCACCCGGTTAACCCTATATGTAAGTCTAGGTCGAGATAACCAAACAGGGTATCGCGGTCAGCAGTAAAACAGTGCACGACCGCTTGGCTGATATCGTTTCGCCAAGCATGCAATATTTCACGCATCCGCTGGCCTGCATCACGTTCATGCAAAAAAAGCGGCAAGCCACTTTCAACCGCTGAGGCCAACTGCGCTTCAAAGGCACGCTCCTGCTCTTGCGGCGTCGAGAAATTACGATTGAAATCAAGACCGCATTCACCCACCGCGACCACTTCTGGCATGGCATGCAACGCCGCCATGGCGCGCTCAAGGTGAGTATCCCAATGGCTAGCGTCATGGGGGTGCACCCCGGCAGTAGCGTAGAGGCCAGAATACTGTTTGGCTAACGCTACCGCTTGCTTAGCGTGGGCCAAGTCGGTACCGGTGACGATCATGGTGGATACCTGCGCCGCCTGCGCTCGCTGAATAACCGCCTCAATATCACGCCCGAAGCTTTCGTGGGTCAGGTTTGCACCAATATCCACCAACGGTGTGTCAGGACGAAACTGTAGCGCTTCGGGTAAAAAATCATCCACGTAAGCAGTAGCCAAACGTGACTCCCTATCAAGATGTAAAAGCATCATTGTAACGGCATGCGCCTTCATCGACTAATGATGTATTAACAGCGGCAAGCCAAAGCGATTGGCACGAATTGCAAAAAATCTGGCTTGATAGGTAAACAGGCAAGGCGCATTACCGCCTAAGATAAAATCACGCTATGCGCACTGGATGACTGAGACTAATTCAAGAACGCCCTTTAATAACAACAAAAGAGAGCCGCATTACAATGCAACCATCTGATCGTTTATCTCACCGTTTCGTTACCTCAACCCTTGCCGCTGCTGTGCTATTGGCCAGCTACGCACCTGCTGCCGTCGCCGCTGAAGGTATTTCCGATAATGAAATACGCATCGGCTACTTAGCAGATATGTCTGGTGTTTACCGCGACCCCATTGGCCCGCTGGGAGAAGATGCCATCAAGATGGCGATTGAAGATATTGGCGGTAGCGTAAACGGAGCCAATATCGTGGTATTTAGCGCAGATGACCGCAATAGCCCTGATGTCGGTTCAAGCGTGGTACGCGAATGGATAGATGAACGCAACGTCGATATGGTCACTGGGCTGGTGGCATCTTCTGTCACTCTGGCCGCGGTGGGCCTGTTAGAAGAGGCGGATAAACTCGGCCTGGTCAATGGTGCGGTTTCATCGGGCATTACAAATGAACACTGCTCACCCAACCATATCCACTGGGTGTATGACACCTGGGCGATGTCCAATGGCACGGCAAAGGCGATTACCGATGAGGGGCATAAAAACTGGTACTTGCTGAGCGCCGATTACTCCTTTGGCCACGCCTTGGAAGCCGACGTTACACGGGTCGTTACTGAAAATGGCGGCACCATTGTGGGCAGTGCCCGTCACCCTTTCCCCAGCAGTGACTTCTCCTCGTTCATGCTCCAGGCGCAAGCCTCGGGTGCCGATGTCATTGCGTTAAATAACGCCGGTGGCGACACCATTAATGCCGTGCAAACGGCGGGCGAGTTTGGCATTACCCAAGCTGGGCAGATTTTAGCGGGCATGGTGCTGTTTAGTACTGATGTTCGCAGTATCGGGCTGGAAAACGCCCAAGGGCTGCAGTTTACTAAAGCGTGGTACTACGATTTAAACGACGAGACCCGCGCATGGGCGGAGCGTTTCCATCAGCGCACCGGCAGCATGCCGACCATGGTGCACGCGGGCCTTTACTCAAGTACACGTCACTATCTTGAAGCTATTGAAGCTACCGGCACGGATGATACGCAAACCGTTCGCCAACAAATGGCCGATACGCCCATTAACGATATCTTCGCCACTAATGGCTATATCCGAGAAGATGGCCGCATGGTTCACGATATGTATTTAGTAGAAGTGAAAACACCTGAAGAGTCACAAGATGAGGATGATCTGTTCCATATCATCCGCACGATTCCTGCGGAAGAGGCGTTCCGCCCGCTTTCAGAAAGTGTTTGCCCGCTTGTTAACAGTTAAAGGGGTATCAATTCACAATAACAAGCTATAGGAGTGGGCATGACGACACCATCACTTATTCAGCGAAACACTATAGGGGCTGCTTTAAACCGCAGTGCACGAAAATATTCACAGCAGTTGGCACTAGTGTTTGATCAACGCCAGTGGTGCTATCAAGCGCTCAACCAGGCTGCTAATCGAGTTGCCAAGGGCTTATTGGCCGCCGGGCTGACACCGGGTGACCGGTTAGCGGTGTATGGCAAAAATTCCGATGCTTATGTAATTGCTTGGCTAGCGGCTACTAAGGCTGGGTTAGTACATGTACCGATCAACTTTGCGCTAAGTAGCGATGAGCTGCGCTACATTCTTGAGCAGTCGGGAGCCGCAGGTTTGCTCAGCGATGTGAGTCTTGCCGAAAAAGTAAGCCCGGCGACCGAAGGCTTAGGGTTAGCGCTAATGGGAACCCTACATGCCGGGCAGGCGCAAGATGCTAACTGTTTTGATGTATTAGCGTATGCAACATCAGAGCAAGATAGCGAAGAGCCTGAAATAGATATCGATGGCACCCATTTAGCTCAGTTGCTTTATACCTCAGGCACCACCGCCGCACCCAAAGCCGCCATGATGCCCCATCAGGCGCTGATGGCGGAGTATATGGCCTGCATGGTCGAACTGGATATCAAAGGCAACGAGGCCATGCTCGCTGCGCTGCCGCTTTACCACTCCGCGCAAATGCATGTGTTTCTAATGCCTGCGCTGTTGTTAGGGGCGTCCGTCTATTTGCTAGAGGCACCGCTTCCCGAGTTGTGCTTAAGCGCGATAGCTGAGCACCAGATTGCGTCTTTTTTTGCCCCACCCACCGTTTGGATCAGCCTGCTGCGTCACGCTGAATTTGAGCGTTTTGATGTAAGCGCCCTGAAAAAAGCCTACTACGGCGCCTCTATTATGCCGGTGCCGGTACTTGAAGAGTTGCAGCAGCGGATACCAGGCGTAGGGCTCTATAACTGTTATGGGCAGAGCGAAATTGCCCCCTTGGCGACCGTGCTGCGACCTGAAGAGCACGCCGAGCGTCCCGCTTCCGCCGGCCGGCCCATACTGACGGTGGAAACTCGCATCGTTGACCTTGATATGAGCGATGTTCCGCCCGGCGAACATGGAGAAATCGTTCACCGCTCACCGCAGCTTATGCAGGGCTACTGGGATAAGGCGGCGATGACCGAAGAGGCGTTTCAAGGTGGCTGGTTCCACTCGGGGGACGTAGGTTATTTCGATGAAGCAGGCTATTTGTATGTCGTTGATCGCATTAAAGACGTAATTAATACCGGGGGCATCTTGGTGGCAAGCCGCGAAGTTGAAGAGGGGTTATTTAAGCATCCAGCCGTGTCGGAAGTGGCGGTGATCGGCCAGCCTGATGAGAAGTGGATCGAAGCCATTACCGCCGTGGTTGTTGTGAAAGATGGGTACCAGGTTAGTGAAGAGGAGCTGATTCATCATGCTAAAACGTTAATGGCCCCATATAAAGTACCTAAGCACATTATCTTTACCGACGCTTTACCCAAGAGCACCGCAGGCAAAATCCTCAAACGCCATCTACGCCAAGATCTCAAGGAGTGAGTATGGACGAGGAAACTAACGCGCTGTTTTACACCATGATCAAGCGCTGCCTAAGTCAGGAAGTCGCGCCTTACTACAACGATTGGGAGGCGGCAGGCGAAATGCCACGCTCGCTTTGGCATGCGCTGGGTGCGGCAGGTCTGCTCGGTATCGACCTTAACGAACAGCATGGCGGATCGGGGGCTGATATCGCCATCACGCAACTGGCGCTGGAGGAGATATCTCGCCAAGGCTTTGGTGGTTTAGCCAGCGCTTATAATATCCACGCCAATATTGTTATGCCATACCTGCAAAACCTGGGATCCACCGCCCAGCATGAGCGCTGGCTGCCTGGGATGGCTCGTGGCGAGTGTCTTGGTGCTATTGCAATGACCGAGCCCAACGCCGGTAGTGATCTTGCCGCCATGAGAACCCGGGCTACGCGCACTAATGACGGCTGGGAGTTAACCGGCAGCAAAATCTTTATCACCAATGGCCAGTTTGCTGACCTCGTGATTGTGTGTGCTAAAACCGACCCTTCCGCTGGTGCTAAAGGGGTTTCGCTATTTTTGGTCGATACCCATTTGCCCGGTTTTTCACGAGGTAAACCGATTAAAAAAATCGGTCAACACGCCAGTGACACCGCCGAGCTCGCTTTTGAGCAAATGCAGCTACCCAATGATGCGCTTTTGGGTGAAGAGGGCGCTGGGTTTCGCTATTTAATGCAGGAGCTACCCCGAGAGCGTTTAGGCGTAGGGGCACAAGCCCTTGGAGCCGTGGAGGGCGCTTTAGCACTTACCTTAGCGTATGTGCGAGAGCGTCGTGCGTTTGGTCAGCGGGTAGCGGACTTTCAAAATACCCGCTTTACGTTAGCCGAGATCAAAGCCCAGTTGGATGTGGCGCGCGCCTACTTCGAGCACTGCCTTGAAAAGTATCGCCGGGGCACCATGAGCAGCACTGACGCCGCGATTCTAAAACTTCAGCTAAGTGAGCTGCAGTGCCAAGCGGTAGATCGTTGCCTGCAGCTTTTCGGCGGTTACGGCTACACCCACGAATACCCCATTTCACGCTTCTATCTGGATGCCCGAGTGCAAACGATTTATGCCGGTAGCTCGGAAATTATGAAAGAAGTAGTGGCCCGCTCGCTGCTGGGCAAAGTGGCTTAGCCAGGTGTTTACGCACAGATTGAAGACAGGAGAGAGCCATGCGGTTGGATGATGTAGTGATTTTAGGCGGCGCACGTACCGCGATTGGTGGTTTTGGCGGTTCGCTCTCAGCAATGGCACCGTTTGAGCTGGGGGCAATAACCGCCAAAGAAGCACTCAGGCGGGCAGGCGTTGAGGGTGGTGATATCGACCATTCGGTATACGGTCACATTATTACCACCGGCCCTCAGGATGCCTACCTGGCGCGGCATATTGCGCTAGAAGCGGGCGTGCCCAAAGAGGCTGGCGCCTTCAACGTCAATCGGCTGTGTGGCTCCGGCGTTCAGGCGGTGGTATCTGCCGCCCAACAAATTGCCATGGGTGATAGCCGCCTAGCGCTGGCGGGGGGCGCTGAATCGATGTCCCGCGGGGCTTATCTGCTGCCTCCACAGGCGCGCAATGGAGTGCGCATGGGTGATGTGAATATCCAGGACCTAACCTTGGGTGTGCTTAGCGACCCCTTCGGCAGCGGCCATATGGGCTGCACTGCCGAGAACATTGCGAAGCAGTATGGCTTAAGCCGCGAGCAGTTGGATCAATTTGCCCTTGAGAGCCATCAAAAAGCGGCACGGGCGATTGCTGAAGGCCGCTTTGATGAGCAAATCGTTGCGGTGGATGTCAGTCGTGGTAAGCAAACCAGCCAATTTTCCCGAGATGAGCACGTACGCGACGGCGTCCAGCTTAGCGATTTAGCGCGGCTTAAACCCGCCTTCCAAAAAGACGGTGTAGTTACCGCAGGTAATGCCTCGGGAATTAACGACGGCGCGGCCACCTTAGTGCTTGCCCATAGCAATGAAGCCAAACAGCGCGGACTAACACCCAGAGCGCATCTGCGTGTCGCCACCACCGCTGGGGTCGATCCAACGCTTATGGGCCTTGGACCAATTCCAGCGGTGAAACGCTGCTTGCAGCAGGCGGGGCTAAGCATCAACGATATTGATGTGATTGAGTCCAATGAAGCTTTTGCTGCCCAAGCGATGGCAGTGGCCGAAACGCTCGGTTTTCCGCTAGACAAGCTAAACCCCAACGGCGGAGCGGTGGCATTAGGTCATCCTGTAGGTGCCACTGGCGCGATTTTAATTCTGAAAGCCATGCACGAGCTGGAGCGTAATCAAGGGCGCTACGGATTAATCACCCTGTGCATTGGTGGGGGGCAAGGTATCGCCCTGCTTATTGAGCGTAGCTAGCACAATCTGACCGTAACAATAAAAAGTTTACAGGAGCACTTATGCCTTCAGTCACGCCAAAAATTTTGCCTGCAGCTCCTTCTGCAACAAATCCCGCCCTGATGATTGGAGATTTGTTGGAGTCGGGCGTGCGCATGGCGGGGGATAACCAGATTGTCTACCGAGACCAAAGCCGCCATAGCTATGAACGCTTTCGCGAGCGGGTGCATCAATTGGCACACACGCTTACCTCCCGGGGAGTTCAGGCTGGCGATGTGGTAGCGGTATTAGATTGGGACAGCCATCGCTACCTGGAATGTTTTTTTGCCATCCCAATGATCGGAGCGGTGCTCCACACGGTGAACGTGCGTTTAGCCCCGGAGCAAATTCTCTACACCATGGAGCATGCCGAAGACGTTTTCGTAATTGTGCATGAAGAGTTTGTGCCGTTGCTTGAGCCGCTGGCCGACAAGCTGCCCCAAGTGCGCGGCTATTTACTCTGTCAGGAGGCCCCACAAAAAATCGATACATCATTGGCGCTGGTAGGCGAATTTGAAGCACTATTAAGCCAGCAGCCTATACATTACGACTTCCCTACCTTTGATGAAAACGCCGTGGCTACGCTGTTTTACACCACGGGCACTACTGGAAACCCCAAAGGGGTCTTCTTCACCCACCGCCAATTGGTGCTGCACACCTTGGGTGAGGCCGGTGCTTTCCAGGCACCAGGCTTTGAGCTGCTTAACCGCGATAAAGTCTATATGCCGATTACCCCCATGTTTCACGTTCATGCTTGGGGGGTTCCCTATACCGCCACATTAATGGGGGCCACCCAGGTTTATCCCGGCCGTTACGAGCCAGAAATGCTAGTTAAGCTATTGGTGAGCGAGAAGGTTGATTTCTCCCACTGTGTGCCGACTCTGCTGAATATGGTGGTTAGCGCGGAGGCGATTGCTTCCAAACAAGTCGATCTCTCCGGTTGGAAAGTGTTGGTGGGCGGCAGCGCATTAACTCAATCGCTGGCAACCAAAGCTTGGGCGTTGGGCATTGATACTCGCAGCGCTTATGGTATGTCGGAAACGTGTCCGATACTCACCGCAGATATTCTGCCGCGTGATATCGCCGAGGCCGATTTTGCGGTGCAGCTACCCTGGCGCTGCAAAGCTGGCCTGCCGATTCCGTTGGTGAAGCTGCAAGTGGTGGACATGGAGGGCAGGCCGCTGCCGAGCGATGGTAAAAGTATTGGCGAAGTGCGCGCTCAAGCCCCCTGGCTAACCCAAGCCTACTATAAAGAAGAAGCACGCAGTGCTGAGCTATGGCGGGATGGCTGGCTACATACGGGTGATGTGGGCTTTCTTGATGAGCGGGGTTTCCTGACGATTAGCGACCGCATTAAAGATGTGATCAAAACCGGCGGTGAGTGGCTCTCGTCACTAGAGTTGGAGAGCTATATCAGCCAGTGCCCAGGCATTGCTGAAGTAGCGGTGATTGGGGTGGCAGACGAACAGTGGGGAGAGCGCCCCGCAGCATTAGCTGTCCCTGTGGATCTAAACAACCCACCTACCACGGAATCTGTTCAGGCGTTTTTAGAGCAGTTTATCACCGAGGGCAAACTCAACCGCTGGGCGATTCCCAGTATGATTCGCTTTGTGGACGTTATCCCTAAAACCAGCGTGGGCAAGCTGGATAAAAAACGTATTCGTAGCGAAATTTAGGCGATTGGGCTAGCTAGCGAATGCTGCCCGCCGTGCGCGCTTTACGGTACGCGGCGGGCGAGTTGCCCGTCCATGTTTTGAAAGCCCGGCTAAAACAGGCTAAATCCTCAAAGCTCAAGGCTTCCGCGATACTGACAAGCGGCTTTTCGCTACAGGTAAGCGCCTGAATGGCGACATCACGACGATACTCATCTTTAACCGCTTGAAAATGTGTGCCTTCCTGCTTTAAATGCCGTGCCAGAGTGCGTGCTGACATATGTAGGGCATCGGCTACACTGTGAACCGTGCCTGAGGTCGTCAGATGGCGTGAAAGGTGCTCCCGCACTCGGTGAGAGAGCAGGCGATCCTCAAAAGAGACATAGAACCAGTCTGCGGGCGCGCGCTTTAAAAAAGCGCCAAGATGCTTTTTTGTCTGCCGAATAGGGTGATCAAGTAATCCCCGGTCGATATAAATCGCGGTTTGGGGTTGATCAAAGCGTACCGTGCCGGGGTAGAAGTAGAGATAATCGGCGCTATGCAGCGGCTGTGAATAGGCGCACTCCATCAAAATGGGCGGAATTTTGCGCGCAATCATCCACGAAGCGATGCCATGAAACAGCTTGAGCATCAGTTCATGAATTAAAATACGGCTTCCCATTAATGGCGCATGCTCCACCAGCGCCATTCGCGCCAAGTTTTCCTCAACAGTGAATGCATAGCCGAAGTCATCGAGCAGAATGCGAAAGAACTGGGTGTAGCGATGTAACGCTACCTGCAAATTAGGCGCATCTAGCATGCTTAGGCAGAGTAGCTTCAAGGTGCCACCCCGCAGCGGCCGGGAGAAGAAGCCGGGGGTTTCATCGTCGAGCTCGTTGACTAACCCGCGGTAAAGCTCGGCAAACTGCTCAACGGTGACTCGGCCATTAGGTGCAGTTAACAAAAACGGCGAAATGCCGGCCCTTTCCAGGTAGCGGCTGGGTGACGTGGTGGTATTTGATAAGCCTTTAAATAGCTCATTTACAAAATGCATCGAGACGGTCACCGTCACTGTCTGCCCGCCTTTAGATAAAGTATTTTTAGAGAAAGTATTCTAGATAAAATATTAATGACTCTGTGGGTAAAACGTTACCACGCTGAAGGTGAACGCTCTATAAAGATCCCTATCCATAACGTTCCCCCGCACAGGCCGCGCATGCGTTACACTGTGCGCCTCACGATTTAGGAGGACACCGCGTGACCCTGCTACGACTCGAACAGCTGCAACTCGCCTACGGCACCCATGTACTACTCAACCGCGCCGACCTAACGGTTGAAAAAGGCGAGCGGCTGGCGCTGGTCGGGCGCAACGGCACCGGTAAGTCTACTCTGCTGAAACTAGTAGCAGGGGATATCCTGCCCGATGATGGCACCATCTGGCGCGCGCCAGGTCTCAAAATTGGCGTGCTGGCCCAGGAATTACCTGAGGCATCAGGCCTGACCATTTTTGATATGGTGGCGCAGGGTTTACCGGAAGCAGGAGAACTGCTTTCCGAGTACGACCATCTTATCAATGATCCTGAGCCCGATATGGATCGCATGGCAACCCTGCAAACCCGCTTGGAAGCTATCGATGGCTGGTCTTACCACCAGCGTATCGACACGGTATTAACCCGTTTAGGCTTACCTCCCGCGGCTGAAATGAACTCGCTATCCGGTGGCTGGCGCCGCCGTGTGGCGCTGGCGCGTGCCTTGGTCGCCGAACCGGATCTGCTGCTGCTGGATGAGCCGACCAACCATTTGGACCTAGACACCATCGCCTGGCTGGAAGAGCAACTACTAGCGTTTAACGGCGCGGTACTGCTGATTACTCACGACCGGGCGTTTCTATCCAAGCTAGCGACCAATATTTTAGAGCTGGATCGTGGTCAGTTAGGTCGCTACCCCGGCAAGTACGAAGAGTATCAGGCCCGCAAGCAGCATGAGCTTGAAGTGGAAGCCCGCGAAAACGCCGAGTTTGATAAAAAGCTTGCCCAAGAGGAGGCCTGGATTCGTCAGGGCGTTAAGGCACGGCGTACCCGTAACGAAGGCCGAGTAAGGGCGCTTGAGGCCATGCGTAACGAGCGTAGCCAGCGCCGTGAGCGTCAAGGCAATGCCAATTTGACGGTAGATCGCGGGGAGCGCACCGGCAAGCGCGTTGTAGAGCTTCAAGGCGTTACTCAGCGGTTTGGCGATGACATCATCCTGCAGAATATTAACCTTGAAGTACTTCGCGGCGACCGTATTGGCTTCCTTGGCCGCAACGGTGCCGGTAAAACGACCCTGCTTAAAATATTGCTGGGTGAGTTGGAGCCAAGCGAAGGCAAGGTCCAGATGGGCACCAACCTGAAAGTGGCTTACTTCGATCAATTGCGTGCCGGTTTAGAGCTGGATAAAACCGTCTACGACAACGTCGCCCAAGGTAGTGATCGGGTAAGTGTCGGCGGTAAAGATCGTCATGTGATGAGCTATCTGCAGGACTTCCTGTTCACGCCTGAGCGTGTACGGCAGCCGGTGAAAGCGCTCTCTGGTGGTGAATCCAACCGTCTGTTGTTAGCCAAGCTCTTTACTCAGCCTGCTAACGTACTGGTTCTCGATGAGCCGACCAATGACCTAGACATGGAAACCTTGGAGCTGCTTGAAGAGCTGCTGCTTGATTTCGATGGCACATTGCTGCTGGTTTCTCACGACCGGACCTTTATGGATAACGTCGTCACTAGCATGCTGGCCTTCGAAGGAGAGGGCGTTGTGCGCGAGTACGTGGGCGGCTATACCGACTGGATTCGTCAAGGTGGCAAACTACCGCCAGCGCCTTGGGAGGGGGCTGCTCGTCAACGCACCGAGCCCACCTCTGAAGCGCCTAAAAAGGTAGCTGAAACACTGGCCGTGCCAGCCAAGAAAAGCATCAAGCTGTCTTACAATGTGCAGCGCGAGTTAGACGCGTTGCCCGCCGAGATCGAACGCCTTGAGAGTGAAGTAGAGGCGCTAGAGAATGAGATGGGCGATCCTGCATTTTATCAGCAGGAGGCAGATGTCATCTCTACTAAGCTTCAAGCGCTTGAAAAAGTACAGAAAGCGCTGGAAGTCGCGATGGAGCGCTGGATGGAGCTGGAAGCCATGGCTGCTGGCGAATAGTATCACCAACAAAAAAAAGGCGCCGCGTTGGCGCCTTTATGGTTAACGCTATCAATACCAGGGTTACTCGCAATACAGGTGTTACTCGTCGCTTTTTTCACCCTTCTTGCCCACGCGAACGGCCAGTACATCGCACTGTGCGCCATGCAGTACACCGGTGGACGTTGAACCCAGCAGCAAAGCAAAGCCGTGACGACCGTGAGAACCCACGACAATTAAATCCACGTCATGTTCGTCGGCAAAACGATGGATTTCAGTATCGGGCATTCCCACGACAACGTATTGATCGGCTTCGGGAATATGCGGGGCGGCAATTTCGGCGAGACGCTTTTTAGCGTGTTCATCCAACTGGTCTTGAATACTGGTCAAGTCCATCGGTATATCGCCGCCATAGGCAAACCCCAAAGGCTCTAGGGTGTGCATGATGGAAATTTTAGCTCCGTTATTACGCTCAGCGATGACAACGGCACGCTCAAGAATTTTGTGAGAGTCTTTGGTTAAGTCAACGGCTACTAAAATGTGGTGATAGCTCATGGCGTATCTCCTTAGCGGTGGGTACAAAGGGTAGCTTTGTAGGATGACCTTTACTTTAGATTGAGAGCCGTGTTTTAACAATGCCGTGTTTTAACAATGCTTTATTTTAACAGCGGGTTAAGCCTTAACAATGACGTGAGTCACTGTTATTAGAATAGCTCATTCAGAGTGGTTTATGTTGAAGGAAATGTAGCGATGGATTGGTTGATTATTGTCTTTATTTTGATGTTCGTTATTACCCCGGTGATGTGGCTTAAGCCGAACCCGCGCCAGAAGCGCCAGCAGACACTACGTTCTCATATCGCTAAGCAAGGAGTGGCGATAAAAATGGAAAAGCCGCCGCTGCACCATTTTAAAGGCTTGATGCCCGCTTATCGCTGGCGCTACCCTCATGATCAGCAGGGTCCGGATTTTTTGCTAGTAAGAGATAGCCATGCTAGTGAAGCATTGGAGCCGTATTACGCAGGCTGGCGATGGCGGATTGCGCCACTGCGCCCGTTGCCAGAAGCTGCAATAAAGCCATTAAAATCGTTGCTGGAGCGTTTGCCCCAAGACGCATTGGTGGTTCAATCCACTTCCCACACGCTGACACTATGGTGGTGGGAATCACAAACTGCAGAGCGTTTCACCACCTATCTTCCAGAGTTTCAGCAATTACGTGATGCGCTCCAGGGCTGCGCCGACCTACCCACTAAAAAGCCGCTCGTTGTCAATGAGCGGCCTCAGCGCCGTTACTAAATCTTCAGGAGGCAGGGCCTTCTTGATCGCGAGCCTGTATCGCTAAACCATTCGACTCTATGAGCGCCAGCCATTCATTTAACTGCTCAAGATTTTCTTCTGTTAAGCCAGCGAACATCTCTTTGCGTGCCAGCTGAGCAACGCTGTCGATTTTCTCCAGCAGCGGCATAGCGGCGGGAGTCAGATAAATTCGCTTGCTGCGACGATCATTGTCGCAGGCGCGACGTTCAATTAAGCCTTGCTCTTCAAGCTGACCAAGCGTGCGAACTAACGAAGGAGCCTCGACGCCAATAGCACGGGCGAGGTCGCACTGGGGGTGCCCTTCACCCAACCTCCACAGGTGATAAAGTGTGACCCAGCGCGTTTGTGTTAAGCCTAGGGGCGCAAGACGGCGATCCAAAATGGAGCGCCATAAATGCGGTAAACGTGCGATGCGAAAACCGATCGTAGAAGCCATAAGCAATTAGCTACCAATAAGTGTGAGTACGCGAATTGTCATTAGCTGCGCCGCTGAATGCAAGGAGTTCAACAATTCATTCAGATGCTTGAGCCTCATCATCATTAGAGCGCCCGGGTACAAAGCGCCTTAAGTTTAATCCGCTTAGGCCGCTGGCGCGTATTACTCCGTCTGCTCGAGACGCTAATTCGTCATCTTCAGACACCTTAAAACGAATTAATCCTAAACGTTGTCCGCTGCTGGTCATAATATCTACTCGCCACTCTCCAGAAGGATCTGCGGGAAAGTTTTGTTTGTGGCTCCACGCTCGATAACCCTGCTCGCGCCCACCGTTAATATTCAGTTCCACAACATCCATTGCCTGTCCATTATGATGCCAAGCATGAGTAATGATTTCACTTAATCCCCTTGGCGCTCGAATAGCGGTATAGACATAAAGTCCATTTTCACTAATGGCCTGGGGCGTTAGCGCCATTGAACCCTGTGGTACTCGCTGAGTGGTATCAAACGCAGGAGAAATAGCGCTGCTGGTCATCCACAGGCTGGCGGGCGGTACCCAAATACGTCCCAGCCAAGCGGTATAGGCGAGGACTAGTGTAATACCAAAGAAAATACACCAGCGTTTTAAAGACCCTTGTTTCAGCAGGTGCCAGAAACTGGGCAGCGCAACCAGGATGGTGATGCCCAAGGCCAGCAGCAAACTCTGCCCGGTTGTGAGGTGCACCATGATAGGCAAGGTGACCAGCAGTACCAGGAAGACGCACTGGGCATGAAACATAAAGTAAACACTGCGCCAGCGCTCAGCGACTTTAAAGTACAGTGGATCAATAATTGATAGCAGGGCCATCCCACCCACTAGCAGCGCAAACAGCGTTTGCCCGCTATTCCAAACCGTTGTCACCAAAATAAACGGCAGCGTGAAGAAAAGTGTTTCCTGGTGAATCATCTGCGCAACAAAGGTCGCGACACCGCGAGGCAGGGTGGGGTGCCCGCGCCGTGACAGCCAGCGGCTGATCAAGCCTTCCGAAAGCAGTAGTGTCCACGCAAATACTAATCCTAAGGCCAGCGCCGCACCTAACCACTGCTGACGATCCACCAGGAAGAAGCTGCCCAGGCCAGCCGCGAACGCCATAGGCGGCCACAGCCAGCTCCAAGGCTTCAATCGTTCTACGATACGCTCAATACGTTGTTGAGCTGAAGCGATACGCGTTGGAGTGAGCAGTGCGCCCATGCAAAGTAACCTGCAAAATTATAGAAAGCGTGATTCTAACAGGCTGCTGAGCTGACCGCTGATCTACTACAAATCACGCGTTTCCCATAACGACCAGCCAAATCCAACCGGTTATGCAATATGAACGGATACACCTCCGTGCTGGTCAGATTGGATTAGCGGATTAGCCAAAAGTCAGGGCTTGACGTTATCAAGCAACTCAACCAAGCTAAGACGATCAAACGACCGTATGAAATCGTACACCCTGTTTTGAATGAATACCTGAATTGAATGAATATAAGTGTGGCTAGTTCTCAGGTTAGAGCCAGCCCGAAATGTGGAGAGAGCGCGGATGATCTATCAAGGCAACGCCATCACGGTGACACGTCGTGACACCCCGAATGGCAATGACATCGCAATGCTCACTTTCGATTTGAAAGATGAGTCCGTCAATAAGCTTTCAAGTGCCGTAGTGGCAGAGCTCGGCGAAGCTGTGAAAGCTATCCAAGCCGAAGGCAGCTTAAAAGGCTTGTTAATTGCTAGCGGTAAAGACGTGTTTATCGTGGGCGCCGATATCACCGAATTTCACACGTTGTTCGATAAAGGCGAAGAGTACCTGGTTGAGATGAATCTCAAGGTACACGATATTTTTAACGCCATTGAAGACCTGCCGTTCCCTACGGTAACGGCGATCAATGGTTTGGCGTTGGGGGGCGGCTGTGAAGTATTGCTGACCACTGATTTTCGTGTGATGGGTGAAAAAGCCAAGATCGGCCTGCCAGAAACCAAACTGGGTATTTTGCCTGGCTGGGGTGGTTGCGTGCGTTTGCCGCGCCTTATTGGCGCTGATAATGCCATTGAGTGGATTGCCGGTGGTACCGAAAACCGTGCCGATGCAGCGTTAAAAGTGGGCGCCGTCGATGCCGTGGTTAGCGCTGAACAGTTAGAAGCAGCCGCGCTGGATATTCTTGACCGTGCCAACGCTGGTGAGCTTGATTACCAAGCGCGCCGTGCTGAAAAGACCAGCCCGCTGAAGCTCAACCCCATTGAACAGATGATGGCATTTGAAACCGCCAAAGGGTTTGTTGCCGGTAAAGCAGGCCCCCATTACCCTGCGCCGGTTGAATCGATCAAAGTAATTCAGAAAGGGGCTGGTGAGTCCCGTGGCCGTGCCCAGGCGATTGAAGCCAAAGCCTTCGCCAAGCTGGCGCTAAGCAGCGTCGCATTTAACTTGGTCGGCCTGTTCCTCAACGACCAAGTAGTCAAGAAAAAAGCCAGCAAGTATGAAAAGCAGGCCCAGTCGGTGAAGCAAACGGCTGTGCTGGGTGCCGGTATTATGGGCGGTGGTATCGCTTATCAGAGCGCCTCGAAAGGCACGCCGATTCTGATGAAAGATATCAAGGACGATGCCATTGAGCTGGGCCTGAAAGAAGCCCGCAAGCTATTCGCCAAGCAGGTGGAGCGTAAGAAGCTGACCACCGAACAAATGGCTGAGAAGCTTAGCAATATTCGCCCGACGCTCTCCTATGGCGATTTTGGCAATGTCGACCTCGTCGTCGAAGCGGTGGTTGAAAACCCCAAGGTTAAAGGTGCAGTGTTAGCGGAAGTGGAAGAGAGGGTGAGCGAAAACACCATTCTGACCTCTAACACCTCGACGATTTCCATTAACCGCTTGGCGCAAAATTTAAAGCGGCCTGAAAACTTCTGTGGCATGCACTTCTTTAACCCGGTGCACCGTATGCCGCTGGTGGAAGTTATTCGCGGTGAAAAAACCTCCGATGCTGCCGTTGCCGCCACCGTGGCCTACGCGCGGGCAATGGGTAAAACACCGATTGTGGTGAATGACTGCCCAGGCTTCCTGGTCAACCGCGTACTGTTCCCCTATTTCGGTGGCTTTAGTTTTCTGGTCGAGCAGGGCGCTGACTTCCAGCACGTTGATAAAGTGATGGAGAAGTTCGGTTGGCCTATGGGCCCCGCCTACTTGCTAGACGTGGTGGGTCTGGATACTGCTGTTCATGCCAACGATGTGATGGCGGAAGGCTTCCCAGATCGTATGGCCCGTGACGGTAAAACCGCCATTCAAGTCATGTACGACAATGAGCGTTTAGGCCAGAAGAACGACAAGGGCTTCTACGCTTATGAAGAAGATAAAAAGGGTAAGCCGAAGAAAGTCACCGATGAGGCCGCTTACGCGCTGGTCAAAGAAGTTGTTAAAGAGCACAAAGAATTTTCTGACGACGACATCATCGCTCGCATGATGGTACCGCTCTGCTTGGAAACCGTGCGTTGCTTGGAAGATGGCATTGTCGCAACCCCGGCGGAAGCCGACATGGCGCTAATTTACGGCATCGGCTTCCCGCCGTTCCGTGGTGGTGCGCTGCGTTATATTGATGCCATGGGCGTGGCGGAGTTCGTTAAGCTGGCGGAAGGCTTGGCTGAAGAGCTGGGGCCGCTTTACGCACCTACCGATAAGCTGCGTCAGATGGCTCAAAACAATGAGCAATTCTATTCCAGCGATAAGCCAGCCAACCAAGCTTAACCACCACCCATAGGAGATAAAAGATGAGTTTGAATCCGAGAGATATTGTGGTGGTTGACGGTGTCCGTACCGCCATGGCGAAAGCTAAAAATGGTGCTTTCCGCAATGTTCGCGCAGAGAATCTCTCTGCGGCGGCGATGCAGGCGCTATTTGCCCGTAATCCCAATTTAGACCCTTCAGAAGTAGACGATATCATCTGGGGCTGTGTGAACCAGACGTTAGAGCAGTCGATGAACATTGCTCGCAACGCGGCGATTATGACCGGTATCCCCCGCTCGGTGCCTGCACAAACCGTTAACCGTTTGTGTGGCTCTTCAATGACGGCACTGCACATTGCCGCCGCCAATATTAAGGCGGGTATGGGCGATTTCTATATCATCGGCGGCGTTGAGCACATGGAACACGTGCCCATGGCTCATGGCGTTGATGTTAACCCGGCGGCCAGTAAGTATGCGGCTAAAGCAGCCATGATGATGGGCCTGACTGCCGAGCTGTTGGGCAAGATGCACGGCGTTTCCCGGGAAGAGCAGGACAAGTTTGGCGTGCGATCCCATCAGCGCGCCCAGGCAGCAATGGAGAAGGGCTACTTCGATAACGAAATTATCGGTGTTGAAGGTCACGATCAGCGCGGCTTCAGGGTTATGGTGAAGCGCGATGAAGTTATTCGCCCAGACTCTACCTTAGAGTCCATGGCGAGCCTCAAACCTGTATTTGATCCTCGCAACGGCACCGTGACGGCGGGAACGTCCTCAGCGCTTTCTGTGGGCGCTTCAGCCATGGCTGTGATGAGCTATGAGCGTGCTCAAGCGTTGGGCTTAGCGCCAATCGCAAGAGTGCTATCAACCGGTGTGGCAGGCTGTGACGCTTCCATCATGGGCTATGGCCCAGTGCCTGCGTCTAAAAAAGCGCTTAAAGCCGCTGGCCTATCCGCTGCTGATATTCAAACCGTTGAGCTCAACGAAGCCTTTGCTGCGCAGGGGATTCCGGTACTGAAAGATCTCGGTTTTCTGGATGCAATGGACGACAAAGTTAACCTGAACGGCGGCGCGATTGCGCTGGGGCATCCGTTAGGCTGTTCTGGCTCGCGTATCTGCACCACGCTGCTAAACGTTATGCAGCAGCGCGATACCACCCTCGGTTTAGCGACGATGTGTATTGGTATGGGGCAGGGTGTTGCGACGGTGTTTGAACGGCTGAAATAACCACCTCGCGCTTAATATTTAACTCAGCACTAGAAAACGGCACCTCGCGAGCGCAAGGTGCCGTTTCTCAATAGCGCTACTGGTACGAAATGATTTCTTACAGTAAGGCTGGCTAAGTAGCGTTATACAACCCCAGTTTCAATACTAAATGCCATGGTCATGCTAAGTTCTTCTACCTGGTTGGCAAACTCAGACTGCCAGTCGCCACGCAAAATAAGGGGTGCCTGAACCCAGCGCCAGCGCAACCCTTTAATGATGGTTTCCACCGCACGCTGAGTGCCTGTGCCATCATGGCCTGCACGAATATAGAGTGCGCAGGGCAAGCCCTGTTTCATGTCTAAAACGGGATAATAGCAGCGGTCAAAAAAGTCTTTGAGTGCGCCACTCATATAGCCTAGGTTTTCCGTGGTGCCGAGTAGTAGGGCATCACATGCAAGCACGTCCTCGGGGCCCGCTTCTAAAGGGGGTTTTACTACGCAATCCACAAACTCAAGGTCAGGGTGGCAGGCGCCCCTGTAGGCTGCATCCCGAAGAAGCTGGGTGTTTTCTGAAGGTGCATGGGCAATAATTAACAGCTGTTTACGGGGTTCAGAATTCATAGCAAAGGCCACGGCGTTAAGCATGAAGCTAAATGTTTGCGACAAGTGCTGAAAATGCCACACTGGTTAGGTAATGTTGTTTAGAGAGCCTATATGCCGAGTACAATCCCCATCAATGTGTTTTACGATGCGCAGTGTCCGCTTTGTCGTAAAGAGCGGCGCCGATATGAGCGTTGGGCAGGTAAACGCTCAACTGATATCGCTTGGCTTGATGTGAGTGAACATCAACAAACCCTGCGGGAAAAGGGCGTTGATCCGGCAATGGCGCTGCGTTCTCTCCATGTCGAAGTTGCACAAGGCCAGTTGATAGAAGGCATTGATGCCTACCGCTTGTTAATGGCGCGTATTCCATTATTAATGCCGGTTGCCTGGATAATTGGCCTGCCGGGGATTAAATCAGGGTTACGGGCACTTTATGATAGTTGGGTTAAACGCCGCCTGCAGAAACAGGGCCGGTGGCCCACTTAAGGTCTAGCATAGGAAGCCTGACAATGCAGCGAAGTGTGGTAAGTATTTGGGCGGTATGTATAGGAAGTTTACTGTTGGCGGGCTGTGCCGGCGGGCAACGCCCTGCACCAACGCCGAGTCAAGCGATGCCTGAAGCGCCGGTAACCACTGCGCAGCCCACGCCAAGTATGGCTACTGCAAATACAGTACCTGTCACCGGTATGGCGAGCGATTGGGTGCCGCCGCTGTTTATCAGCCCGGAGGAAGAGGCGGCTTACTACGTTAGCCGTTTAGCAGATCGGCGCTTTATTTCAAGCTATGGCGATAGCTACAACCGCCGCCCTTGGTACATTGCCGCAGAACGATTAGGTGAGATCGGCCTTCCTGCCGTTCCGCTGTTATTTTCACGCTTAGAGACGACCGATGAGTATGAGCAAATGCTGGTGCTCTATGCGCTGCAGTTGGCCACCCAAGACCCGCAGCTAATGGTCAGAACACGTGGTGAGTATATACAGTTAGGCGTTGTGCTTGATCCGGCACATAACGCTGAAAATGCTGCAACTGCCCGGGAGTGGTGGCAACAGCACGCAACGCAGCTTAGCCTTTGAAGTGCTAACGTATGAAATACTCAGCCTATGAACGGCGAAGTTCTT
Source organism: Halomonas sp. NPDC076908 (assembly GCF_050269715.1). NCBI lineage: Bacteria > Pseudomonadati > Pseudomonadota > Gammaproteobacteria > Oceanospirillales > Halomonadaceae > Halomonas > Halomonas sp. NPDC076908. The sequence goes on from NZ_JBNNIW010000012.1 coordinate 26,864, forward strand.
CAAAGGCTGAATGTTAGACATAACTCACCAGCAATAAAATAATTCAGGAGAGATATATGGCGTTTGCACTTTCTAACATGCAGGTAACAAGCCCGGCGTTTGCTAATCATCAGGCAATTCCAGCCAAATATACAGGTGAAGCGGAAGATGTTTCCCCAGCGTTGGCTTGGCAGGGCGCGCCCGAAGGTACCAAGGGCTATGCCGTCATCTGTCACGACCCAGATGCCCCACTGGTTAAAGAAGGCAGCTATGGTTTTGTCCACTGGGTGCTTTACAACTTGCCTGGCGAGCTTGAGGAGTTAACCGAAAAGACCGCTATAGGCACGGTAGGCGTGAATGATAAAGGCGATAGCGGCTATTGTGGCCCGATGCCACCAGAAGGGCATGGTCTGCATCTTTACTATTTCTGGGTGCTGGCGCTGGACCATCAAACATCATTGCCAGAAGGGTTAACGCTGACTGAGTTACTCAAAGAGGTTGAGCCACATCTGCTAGGCATGAACCGCTTAGTGGGCACATATCAGCGCGGCTGACATATCATCGGATAGAGAGCGCTCGCTGGACATTCTGCGTAACCTGTGTAGGCTCCATCGCTTTCTTAGCCCTAATATTAGCCCTTTAGCTAAGCCTAGTGATGGAGCCTTTCTGATGAGTGATCTTCCTAACTGTCCCGCCTGTGCCTCTGAATTTAGCTACGATGATGGGCTTCAATACGTATGCCCTGAGTGTGGTCACGAGTGGTCTAAAGTAGCAGAAGAGGAGAGCGCTAATGATAGTGCAGGCGTCCGAGATGCTAACGGCAATATGTTGGTCGACGGCGACAGTGTCACGGTCATCAAAGATTTGAAGGTGAAAGGCAGCTCTCTGGTCGTTAAAGTGGGCACCAAAGTAAAAAGCATTCGCTTGGTAGATGGCGACCACGATATTGACTGCAAAATTGACGGTATTGGTCCGATGAAGCTTAAATCAGAATTTGTTAAAAAAGCCTAAGCAATTACCACGAACCAAAAAAATAGCCTCCTGTTGCCAGGAGGCTATTTGCTTTGCACGCTCTACTCTAACTAAGCGGAGGTGTTAATCAGCGTTCCAACACTTCCGCTGGTTGCTAGCTGCGGCTCCAGAGAAATAGTTTCCATTAGTGCCGCAACCTGTGCTGCTTGCCCGTCTAACGCATCTTTAAATACAGTCAGTTGGGCCTGTTGAGCCACTTGCGCCTGTTGCATTGCCAGTGATGCGCTCACTATGTTGTTTACTGCTGAATCCATGGCCAGCCTCCTTAAATACCGCGATGCCTAATGTAGTAACTGCATCAAATTCCTCCAGTACGCTATCAGGCGCTGCCTGTCAATGCAAAGTAATTATTACAGAGGAAATGCGAAGGGGAGGCGTCGATAATAGCTTTTTTAAATGATAATGATTGTTGTTTTTGATGCGATTAGCGCCGAACGTGCTGTTATTTTGCATAAATTATTAACCATTTGGCTCTAGGGCTTCACATCAAATTTATACAGGACTAAAATGGTACTCAATTAACGTGGCGTCAGCTTGATTAGCTGCGTACTGGGTACTTAAAGGGGAGTCGACATGCTTAAGCTTTCTCGGCTGACAGACTATGCCGCTGTGGTGATGGCGCAAATTGCCCGCCATTCACAGGCATCGCATGCAGCGGCAGAGTTGGCTGAGGCCGTTCAGTTGCCACACCCCACTGTGAGTAAGACACTAAAGATGTTGGCACGCGCTGGTCTATTAGTTTCCCAACGCGGTGCTCAAGGCGGTTATCGCTTAGCGCGTCCAGCATCACAAATTACTGCCGCCGACATTATCGCGGCAATTGAGGGGCCCGTTGCTATGACCGAGTGCAGCCAAGCGGAGGGCGATTGTGAACTTGTCGCCACGTGTGGTGTGGCTGACAACTGGCAACGGGTTTCACTGGCAATGCGCACACTGCTCGAGAGCGTGACGTTAGCGCATTTAGCCGATACAGCGCCGATTAAGCTGCCGGTGCAATTGCCTATTCAAACGATCAGCCTGTCGGCGGCGTCGGCCTAAGGGCGGCGCAAGTACAGCAGGCCTTATTTATTATTAAAGGCGATGACCTCGCCACCCCAACTGCCCGGAGGGTATCACCATGGCAAGCGAAGAAATGGAACAGTTGGTTCGTCGCGAATACAAAGATGGATTTGTAACGGATATCGAAAGCGACACCCTGCCACCTGGCCTGGATGAAAACACCATCGCCTTTATTTCCAATAAGAAAGGCGAGCCGGAGTGGATGCTGGAGTGGCGTCTGGATGCCTATCGGCAGTGGCTGAAGATGGAAGCGCCTTCCTGGGCGCATCTTGATTATCCACCGATTGATTACCAGTCGATCTCCTATTTCAGTGCGCCGAAACGCCCGGAAGACGGCCCTCAGAGCCTGGATGACGTTGATCCCAAACTGCTGGAAACCTATGAGAAGCTGGGCATTCCGTTGCATGAACGCGCTGCATTGGCAGGGGTTGCAGTAGATGCAGTATTTGACTCGGTATCGGTAGCGACCACGTTTAAGAAGCAGCTTGGTGAAGCGGGCGTTATCTTCTGCTCCATCTCTGAAGCTATTCGTGACTACCCAGAATTGATTAAGCAGTATCTAGGCACCGTGGTTCCTGTGGCGGACAACTACTTTGCCGCACTGAACTCCGCCGTATTCACTGATGGCTCCTTCGTGTTTGTTCCAGAAGGCGTTACTTGCCCAATGGAGTTGTCTACTTACTTCCGCATTAACGCGGCCAACACTGGCCAGTTTGAGCGTACGCTGATTATTTGCGAAAGCCGTGCCCAGGTCTCTTATCTGGAAGGCTGTACCGCCCCAATGCGCGATGAAAACCAGCTTCACGCCGCGGTAGTGGAGCTTGTCGCTCTAGATGATGCCTATATCAAATACTCCACCGTGCAGAACTGGTACCCCGGTGATGAGAACGGTGTTGGCGGCATCTATAACTTTGTGACTAAGCGCGGCGATTGCCGTGGTGATCGCTCACGGATTAGCTGGACCCAAGTAGAAACCGGCTCTGCGATCACCTGGAAATATCCTTCCTGCGTGCTGCGTGGCAAAGACAGTATCGGCGAGTTTTACTCTGTTGCCGTAACAAATGGGCGTCAGCAGGCCGACACCGGCACCAAGATGATTCACATTGGTGAAGGGACTCGTTCCTATATCGTGGCAAAAGGCATCTCAGCAGGCAGAAGTGATCAGTCCTATCGTGGCCTAGTAAAAATCGGTCCGCGTGCCAAAGGGGCGCGTAATTTTACGCAGTGTGACTCCTTGCTGATTGGCGATAAGTGCGGTGCACATACCTTCCCTTATCAGGAAATTGGCAACAGCACGGCGACCATTGAGCACGAAGCGACCACCTCTAAAATTGGTGAAGATCAGCTGTTCTACTGCCAGAGCCGCGGTATCTCGGAAGAAGATGCGGTTAGCATGATCGTCAACGGCTTCTGTAAAGACGTTTTCCAGGAGCTGCCGATGGAATTCGCCGTAGAGGCTGAAGCGCTTCTTAACGTCACCCTAGAAGGCGCGGTGGGTTAATCGTTAGTTGCTACTTCATTTAATTATATTAGTGTCGCCGTGGCGACTCGCCAGAATCAGAAGGTATTCAATATGTTGCAAGTGAATGATTTACACGTCACCGTCGAAGGTAATGAAATTCTTAAAGGCCTCACCCTGACGATTAACGCGGGTGAAGTGCACGCCATTATGGGGCCAAACGGCGCGGGTAAATCGACGCTATCGGCGGTGATCGCCGGTAAAGATGGCTACGAAGTTACCCAAGGTACGATTACCTTTGAAGGTAAAGACGTCCTTGAGATGGAAATTGAAGAGCGCGCCCAGGCCGGTTTGCTGTTGGGGTTCCAGTATCCGGTCGAGATTCCAGGGGTTAAAAACATCTACCTGCTGAAGTCTGCGCTCAATGCCCAGCGCGTAGCGCGTGGCGAAGGAGAAATGCCAGCGCCGGAGTTTATGAAGCTGGTGAAAGAGAAGCTTGGTTACATGAAAATGGACGCCAGCTTCCTGCAGCGTGCCGTTAACGAAGGCTTCTCTGGCGGTGAGAAAAAACGCAACGAGATCCTGCAAATGCTGGTGCTCCAGCCGAAGCTTGCCATGCTGGATGAGATCGATTCAGGCTTAGACATCGATGCCATGAAAGTAGTGGCTGACGGCGTTAACAGCCTACGTGCTGAAGACCGCGCTATCTTGCTGGTTACCCACTACCAGCGCCTGCTCGACTATATTATTCCAGACAAAGTTCACGTACTGGTTGATGGTCGCATTGTTAAAACCGGCGACGCTGAACTGGCTAAACAACTTGAGGCCAATGGCTACGAAGGCATTGAGGAGTCTGCGGCATGAGCGATACGCAAACCTTTTTAGACACATTGAAGGCGCGCAGCCAGCGGTACAAGGCTGAACCTACGTGGGTTGCTGCTCGTCGTCAGGCGGGCGCTGCTCGCTTTGAAGCGCTGGGTTTCCCCACCCGGCGCGACGAAGAGTGGAAGTACACTGACGTGCGCTCCATTGCTCAAGGCAACTTTGCGCTAGCCGATGACGCCGACTTCTCACCGGCCAGTGCTGCTGCGTTGACGCTGCCTATTGATGCATACCGCCTGACCTTTGTGGATGGTGTTTTCTCTTCAGCATTGTCAGATGTGGACGTGCTCCCATCAAGCGTTCAAGTGTTGCCGCTTTCCAAGGCATTGGTAGACAACCATGAAGCCGTAGGTGGCCCTCTGGGTCGGTTAACCGGTGTCGATTTTTCGCCATTCTCTGCGCTTAACACTGCCTTTATGGAAGAGGGCGCCGTCGTACGTATCGCGCCTAGTACAGTGGTTGAAAAGCCTATCCTGCTGCAGTTTTTGTCCCGCGCAGGTAAGCCAGTAATGAGCCATCCGCGTGTATTGGTGGAAGCTGGTGGGCGCAGCGAAGCGACCTTGATCGAGCACTACACCGGTGAAAGCGAAGCGACTAACTTCACCAACGTGGTTGGCGAACTGATGCTCGACCGTGGGGCGATTCTTGCTCACTACAAGCTCCAAGAAGCACCGTTGGGCGACATGCACGTGGCGAGCATTCATGTGGAGCAGGGTCGCGATACCCGCTATACCTCTTACAATCTGAGCTTGGGCGGCGCCTTGGTGCGTAACGACTTGATCAGTGACTTAAATGGCCAGGGGGCTGAGACCAATTTCTACGGTCTGTTCTTCGGTCAGGGTCGCCAGCACGTCGATAACCACACCAAGGTGAACCACAATGCGCCGCTGACGTTCTCTAATGAGAACTATAAGGGCATTTTGGATGACCGTGCCCATGGTGTGTTTAACGGCAAGGTATATGTGAAGCGCGATAGTCAGAAGATTGAAGGCTTTCAAAGCAATCAAAACCTGCTGCTTTCGGATCGCGCCCACATTGATGCCAAGCCTGAGCTTGAAATCTATGCCGATGACGTTAAGTGCTCGCACGGCACCACGACAGGTCAGTTGGATGAAGAGGCGATTTATGCGCTGCGCACCCGTGGCATCGATGAAGCAACCGCACGTGGCCTACTGACGCTCGCCTTTGCCGGTGAAGTGCTGGATAAAGTCACCTTGGATGCGATTGCCGAACGCGTTGAGCTAGCGGTCGCGGGTAAGCTGCCGGAGCGGTTTAATCTTGCTGGACTTGTTGAAGCTGCCGTCGCACTCAACGACTAGCAACCACCAGCTCTCAAGGGCTATACCAGGAGTGATTGATGCCACACACCGTTATTGAGTCGACGCCCACACGTGCGCAAGCAACCTTTGATGTCGCTAAGCTACGTCAGGACTTCCCGATTTTATCCCGTGAAGTGCATAGCAAGCCGCTAATTTATTTGGATAATGCAGCGACTAGCCAAACGCCTCAGCAGGTGATTGATGTGTTTAGCGAGTACTATTCCCGCTATAACGCTAATATTCACCGTGGGCTGCATACCCTTGCCGATGAGGCGACGGCAGCGTTTGAAGGCACGCGTCATAAAGTTCGGACGTTTCTCAACGCGGAAGACGTGCGCCAGATCATCTTCACTCGTGGCACCACAGAAGCGATTAACTTGGTCGCTCAGAGCTGGGGGCGTAAAAACCTTGCCCCCGGCGATGAAGTGCTGATTTCCATGCTGGAGCATCACTCCAATATTGTGCCCTGGCAACTGCTGGCCGCTGAAATCGGTTTTACCATCAAGGTCATTCCGGTAGAGGACAATGGCGCGCTGGATATGGCTGCTTATCGTACTTTACTTAGTGAGCGCACCAAGCTTGTGGCGGTGAACCATGTCTCTAATGCGTTCGGGACCATTAACCCGGTTCAAGAGATGGCTGCACTTGCTCATCAGCATGGCGCGTTGATTCTGATTGATGGCGCCCAGGCGGCACCCCATCAAGTCGTCGATGTGCAGGCTATCGATGCCGACTTCTATGCCTTCTCGGGCCATAAAGTGTATGGCCCCACTGGTGTAGGGGTGCTCTACGGCAAGCAAGCGTTGTTGGAAGCAATGCCCCCATGGCAAGGCGGCGGCGAGATGATTAAAGCCGTCTCCTTTGATATGGGCACTTCTTTCGCCGCTATCCCTCACAAGTTTGAAGCTGGCACACCCGCCATTGCCGAAGTGATCGCCCTTGGCCGAGCGCTGGAGTGGGTTGAAAGTGTTGGAATCAATGCTATTGGTGCATGGGAAGCCCAACTGCTCGACCACGCTACGCAGGCGGTAGGGCGTATTGATGGGCTACGCATTCTTGGTACCGCGCCGCAAAAAGCCGGCGTACTTTCGTTTGTTGTGGAAGGGGCGCACTCCCAGGATATCGGCCTGCTGATCGATCAGCTCGGTGTCGCTATTCGTACCGGGCATCACTGTGCTCAGCCGCTACTTGCCCATTTTGGTGTGGATGCTACGTGCCGTGCTTCGTTTGCGGCGTATAATACCCTCGAAGAAGTGGATCGCTTTATTGAAGCATTGCAACGTGTCATTGGCATGGTGCGTTAAGGCCGGTTCTTTAAGCATAGTTCTTTGAAGATAGCTCTTTGAAGATAGTTCTTTGAAGATAGCTCTTTGAAGATAGTTCTTTAAAGATAGTGATTTAAGGACAGTTATGGATCTTGAGCAAGTCGCTAGTCTCGAACGAGGCCAACAGTTGCCGCTCCAGCGCGATGTAGAGGCTATTGCCATTCCGTTTGGTAGCACGCAAACGTTGGCTGAAGATAGCGTTGTCAGCGTGATGCAAGCGAAAGGTAGCTCGGTGAGTGTTGGTTTTGAGGGGCGTCTCTTCTTAATTGAGGGGAGTAACTTGGATGCCCTGGGCCTAGAAGCCTTACCTCGTCCTACGCTTCCAGAAACGGCGTCAGAAGAGGAGATAGAGCAATTTGTGTGGGATCAATTACGCACCTGTTTTGACCCGGAGATTCCCGTCAATATCGTTGACCTGGGGCTGGTCTACGGCTGCCGTATTGAGCGTCTTATCAGTGGCGAGCGAATTGCCACTATTCGCATGACGCTGACAGCACCCGGATGCGGAATGGGCGATGTCATTGCAGCGGATGCGCGAAATAAGATTCTGGGCGCGCCGCAGATCAGTAAAGTACACACCGAAATTGTCTTCAGTCCCCCCTGGAGCCGTGACATGATGAGTGACGAGGCCAAGCTCGAACTTGGTATGTTTTAGGCTTTTTATGAAAAGTCGGCGAGCGAAGACTAGACAAGGCAAAAATCAACGCAAAAGCGGAGTTTACGGGTTGTAAATGAGCATTTTGAGGCGATTTTTAACGCTGTATTGTCGAGCGCAGGCAGTTTTCGTACAAAGCCTAACCCCGGCTGGGGAGCTGGATGCATAACTTTTTATTACTATGGGTAAAGCGTTTATTAATGTCGCTAGGAGCATTATTGCTGCTGGCGACATTGCTGTTTATAGCAGGCAATTTATGGGTGCTGGCCACGACGGCTGCTTACATTGAACAGGAGCCTCAACAGTGCCGCCCTGATGAGATAGGTATTGTCTTCGGCACGTCTCACTGGACGCGCAGCGGCGTGCGTAACCCTCATTTCCATGCACGTATGCGTACCGCTGCCACATTGGTCAAGAAGGCCCAAGTACAGCATTTACTGCTTTCAGGGGATAACCGTACCCAGGCGTATAATGAGCCAAGGGCGATGTGGCGTGAGCTTTATCGGCGGGGTGTGGCACCAGAACAGTTAACGATGGATTTTGCAGGCTTTAGTACCTACGACACGCTGGCACGTGCTCGGGATGTTTTTCAATTGGATCAAGCTCTGCTGATTACCCAAAGCTGGCATCTTCCCCGCGCCGTTTATATAGGTCGAGCGCTAGGGATGGATGTCACAGGCTGTGTTGCGGATGACCAAGCAATAGGCGTTGAGAGGGGACTTAAGCTGCGGGAATGGGCAGCGCGTGTGGCTACCCTAGGCGATCTCTATATCTGGGGGAGAGAGCCTTATTTCCTTGGCGCACCGGAGCCTATTGCGTTGCGACAGCCTGGTGAACGGCAAGACCCTGTTGAGTTGATAGAGGACGTGCCCGTGGATCTGCGTATGCTCTCGCCAGACGATCGCTTCACCAATCCTTAATAATTTAAGTGCCTGGTCTTATCAACGCTCAACCGTTCAGTCTTTCAAAATCTCAGCGATGCGTTTTACTCTTTTGCAGCGCATACAGCTCGCGGATAAGCTTACGGCATCCCTGCATACACTCTTCTACCACCGGTTCGATGGGGTCGGGTAGAGGGTGCGTAAAAAGAGAAGAGAGCGCCTGCATCAACACCCGTTCCTGCTCTAATAGCTCATTGATCAGCACTTGGCTATCGTTGCCGACAAAGCTTTTCAGACGACTCCAAAGCCATAAAAAGTCGTCACGCTCAACGTCTGCATCCCGGGGCAGCATTTTTAAATGCGCGCGCGCGAGCTCCTGCAGCTTACGCATATGCTTAAGCCGAGCGGTATAGTGTGGCTTTAAGGCATCGCGCAGTGAGGGCCGCAGTCGTTCAATATTGTCTTGGAAATAATCAATGCTATCGGCCAGCGCTTCCAATACGCTGTCCATCGCCACTTGGCGATTATCGAGAAACATGAGCGTCTACCTCCTTCGGTGACGCAGATTGTGGGGGTGACAGCGCCGTTTTGCCACCCCCAGAACGGATTATTTTTGCATTCGCGCCTTAGCCTTTAGGCTTGGGTGGCGCTTTACGAACCGGTACCGCATTTTTTTCAATATGTTCAATGATCATGCCAGCGATATCTAGACCGGTGGCACTCTCAATGCCCTGCAGGCCTGGTGAAGAGTTAACCTCCATAATCACTGGGCCATGGTTAGAACGCAGTAGGTCGACACCTGCAACACGCAGCCCCATTGCTTTTGCTGCACGAATGGCCGTGGAGCGTTCCTCCGGGGTAATGCGAATCACACTGGCGGTGCCACCACGGTGCAGGTTCGAGCGGAATTCTCCGTCGGCCGCCTGGCGTTTCATTGAGGCGACTACCTTATCGCCAATCACGAAGCAACGGATATCTGCGCCGCGCGCTTCCTTAATGTATTCCTGCACCATGATATTGGCTTTCATGCCCATAAACGCCTGAATGACCGATTCAGCCGCTTGATTAGTCTCTGCCAACACCACGCCAATGCCCTGCGTTCCCTCAAGCAATTTAATCACCAGCGGGGCGCCTTTCACCATGGTAATTAGGTCAGGGATATCATCTGGAGAGTGGGCAAAGCCAGTGATCGGTAGTCCCAACCCTTTGCGCGAAAGCAACTGCAAAGAGCGCAGCTTGTCCCGTGAGCGGGTAATAGAAACGTTATCATTAATAACGTAAGTACCCATCATTTCAAACTGACGCAGCACCGCACAGCCGTAAAACGTGACCGATGCGCCAATGCGGGGAATCACCGCATCAAAAGGCTCAATCTCTTCACCTTTGTAGTGAATCGAAGGGTGATGAGAAGTAATACTCATGTAGCAGCGCAGTGTGTCTACCACACGTGCGGTATGTCCACGCTGCTCTGCGGCCTCAATTAGGCGACGAGTAGAGTACAAATTGCGATTGCGCGAAAGCAGGGCGATATGCATGTAAGGGGCTCCGAGCCTAGCAAAAGGCGAGTAAAAAAGGTTAAGGCTCACCGTGTAAAAATGCGGCACCGGGTGCAACAAGCAGGCGTCGCATGGCGCGGCGTCCTAAGAGCATCGGATGGCGCATATTACTGCGGTCAGTCAGGGTGAGTTCAACAGGAAAATTTAAATCGCCCATCTGCATAGGGGTACGAATGACATAGCGCCATTCGCTATGTCCGTTAGAGCTGGTTACTCGACGACGATCATGCAAATGTAAATTGTAGCGGTGGGCCGGTGTTGTTGGCCCCGCGCTATGAGTGATAAAGCTTACCCACAGTTGACCATCTTCATCTTCATGTGTCTCTATCTCTTCTGCATGCAGGGCAGATGTGCGCGCGCCAGTGTCCGCTTTACAGCATAGGTGAAGCCTTAGCTCAGGTAACGTCACCATTTCACGTCGGCCAATCACCGCCTTGGCCTGATAGGGTAATTCCTTCACGGCTGACTCCTTGCAAATAAAAGTGACAACATCAGATTAAGCATTTCTCTGTGACATCATCATGGCTAAACGGCGTTGAATAGGGGATTCTTCAGGCGCATCACGTAGCGCCATCATTACCGGTAAGCGTAGTCTGGGAATAAGCGCTAGATCGCGTACTGCGTTGGCAAAGTCGGTACGCTCGTCTTCAGCCAAACGTTGTAGAAAAAGAGGTAGACGGCCACCATCTTCCAGATATTGCCAGCCGCGACCTGCCATTGCGGCCAATATATCTGGCCCGCTGGCGGCAGTGTCATTTAATAAAGCACTGTACCACTCACCAGCCTCGGCCGAATCGGCATTACCCACAGCACGAATGCAGGCGCTCAATGTTTCCACGTCGCCTTGTTGAGCGGCACTTTCACCACGCAGGCGAAGTGCTGACACTAACGTGTCGGAAAATGTCTGGTGCTCTAAACAGTAGCACAATGAATGAATAACAGTGGTGGGTAGCGTGGCCAGCCTAGGCGCTAACGCTTCAGCGTCAGATGGATCCATTCGGATCACATAATCAGCTATACCTTGTAATCCTAGTGCCTGCCAAGCAATGGTTTGTTGGCCGCTAAAGTAAGCTTCAACCGGCTCTAAATGCTGACTAGCAGTAAGGCCCCTGTCATGCGTAGCGCGTGCGTTAAGCATCGCTTGAAAGGTGACATTAGGTGTGAAGGAAAGAGGATTATCCTTCATTAAGTGCTCTACGTCCGCTGTTTCTTTACGGCCAACTTGAGAAACAGTGCGCCCTAATGTTTCCAGCAGTCGATTTAAAAATGCATCACGCTGGGCGGGGGCTAACAGCCCTTGCTCATCTAGGGGCAGGGCTAAGAACCAAATGGCAGGTTCGGGCATGTCGCCCAGACGAAACATAATCGCTAAGCGTGCCTGGCCTTGCCAAGGTTCGGGCCAGGCCATTTCGCCACGCTCAAAGGTGGCCAGTGTTGAGCGCGGGCATGGGGTTACGTGGCGCCCCATATGGTATAGGGAAACCTCTGCACCGCTGCGGGTGAAAAATTCATCAAGAGTTTGAATTGGTTGCATAACATCCTTCCGCGTTACAAGCCTGCACTCTACCTTGCTGATGTGACGCTGTCAGCCGCCGTAGTGGATAAAACACACTGTTTATTACAAAGCCTTAACAACGCTGATGACAATACGGTTAAAAATTAAACAACTGGGTGTAAGCCGCATGAGAGCGAGCGATGCGAGACCTTTCCATAGTTTATCCACAGGCTCGTGCAGGTTTTCTGTGGGTCTATGGATAACCTTAATCCATGGTTGAGCTGTAGCAAGCAGATCGCTGAGTAGGGATAATAGCGGGCCAACGCGTTATCCATTTAACCAAAGGTATCTGCAAACGTATTTATGAGTATTTATCAGCCACTGCAAACTGCGCTTCTAGAGCTTGAGGCGTCAATGAAAGCTGCCGATCTGTGGCGTATGCCGACACCGGATGCAGAGGCATTTGCCAGCCAGCAGCCGTTTTGCATCGACACTATGTCGCTTCCACAATGGATCCGCTTTGTGTTTATTGCACGCTTAAATGCATTAATTGATGCAGGTGCCGCGATGCCAGCTAAATGTGAGATAGCTCCCGCCGTAGCGGCATATTTGCAGCAGGAAAAAGTATTCGCGCATCACCAATTACTGGTGGTGCGGGCGGTAGAGAGAGTCGACCAGTTGGTAACAGAAAGCTAACGGTTATCGAAAACTGAATATTGTTGGAACAAAAAAGCCTGCTCGCTGAGCAGGCTTTTTGGCTGATGCAAGCTGGTGGGCCGCTTAGTGGTGGTCGGCATAGCAGCGTACGACATAGTGATGGAAAACTCAGCAGCGGATAACTTAGAAGCGGTAGCTAAGCCCCGCCATGACAACAAGCGGGTCAATCTCCACGGTTCCTGCAGAGGCACCATTAACGCTAGCATCGGTATCGATATCGATGTACCAGGCAGCGGCATTCAGCGCCCAGTTATCATCGATTAATAAATCGATACCCAACTGGGCTGCTGCACCCCAAGAGTCGTCTAGATCTAAATCGCCAATCGCCAGCTCTTCATCTGAAAAGTGCGTGTAGTTAATACCTGCACCAACGTAGGGTTGAACGCGCGACTGAGTGCCGCCTAGTGGGTAGTACTGCAGCGTTAACGTAGGTGGTAGATGTTTGGTAGAGGCAATATTGTCGCCGTTCAAATGAATATCATGTTCAAACGGCAGCGCCGCCAGCAACTCAACGCCAACTTTATCGTGGAAGCGATAACCTAAAGTGAAGGCAAAATTGGTTTCATCCTGTACATCTACTGACAGAGCACCGTTGGCCAGTGAGCCGTTGTCGCTTTTAGGGGCGATTTTGGCGACACCCACGCGGGTAAAGAAGTCACCAGCACCGTAGGCAAATGCCTGGCTGCTGACTGCCAAAGTGGCAGCGGTAAGCCCCGCAGTGAGTAGAAGAGGGAGAGATCGAGTACAGAAAGATAGGTGGCGCATAGCATCGCTCCTGACCGTTAACATGATTCGTTAGCGCGTCGTTAATGGTTGGTTTAAGTGGTCGCGAACCATGTAGCCAGTATATCTAGGAGGGGGGAAGCGTTATTGACCTGGGGCAAAGAGAAGTGCACAAACCTCCCCGTGTCGGTGTCACTGACACGGGGAAGGTTTACGATCAAGTTATAGAGGGTTAGCGGGTGATATGCTGATATTCACCAGCATCGGCAGTAATGCTGCTCACCACCATAATGGCAATAAAGGAAGCGATGAATCCGGGAATGATTTCATAAACCCCGGGACCGCCCATGAATTCCCCGTTCCAGCCCAAGGCAATCCAGATCATGACGGTGGCGGCACCTACCACCATACCCGCGATGGCGCCAGCACCATTAGTGCGCGACCACATCAGTGATAGGATAATCAGCGGACCGAACGCCGCTCCAAAGCCTGCCCAAGCGTTACTCACCAGTCCCAACACCTGCGAGTCTTCGTTAGAGGCAATAACGGCAGCAACGATGCCCACCAGCACGACACAGACACGACCTACGGCCACAGACTGTTGCTCAGTTGCGTTTTTGTGCAGGAACAGGCGATAGAAGTCCTCTGTCAGTGATGATGACGCCACCAGCAACTGACTGGAAATGGTACTCATAACCGCAGCAAGCAGTGCCGCATAGAGGAAACCAGTGATCAGCGGGTGGAACAGCAAATTGGCTAGGATAATAAAGATTGTTTCCGGATCCTGGACATCTAAACCATTACGGATGGCGTAGGCCCGGCCAAATATACCCAGTGAAACGGCACCAATCAGGGAAATAAGCATCCAGCCCATACCAATGTTGCGGGCAACAGGAACATCTTTCTGTGACCGGATAGCCATGAAGCGCACAATGATATGTGGCTGCCCGAAGTAGCCCAGCCCCCAGGTAACCGCAGACAGCCACCCTATAAAGGTGAGTCCCGATGTCCAGGATAACAGCGTGGGATCGACTTCATTCAGGGTCTGAGACGTTTGGGAGAAACCGCCGCCACCTTCGCCGAACAGCACAACTGCAGGCATGATGATTAACGCTAACATCATGATGCAGCCTTGCACGAAGTCGGTCATGCTCACGGCCAGGAAACCGCCGACAACGGTGTAAATAAGCACCACGCCTAGTGTGATCATGACGCCCATGGCGTAGTTGCTCATATCACCGAAGTTATAAATCCCGGAGAACGCACTCTCAAACAGCTTGCCACCTGCCACTAGGCCGGACGCGGTATAGACTGAGAAAAAGATAACGATAACGATGGCGGACACCGTTCTCAGCGACATTGCCCGTGTGGGGAACCGGTTTGCCAGAAATGCAGGAATGGTAATCGCATTGCCGTAATGAATCGTCTGTTCACGAAGACGCGGTGCGACCAATACCCAGTTGAAGAAGGCACCCACGAGCAGGCCAATACCGATCCAGGCCGAGCCCAAGCCTGATACGAACATCGCTCCAGGCAAACCTAGCAGCAACCAGCCGCTCATATCCGAAGCGCCAGCCGAAAGGGCTGCTACTTGCGGGCTGAGGGTTCGGCCACCCAGCATGTAATCTTCAGATGAAGACGTCGATTTGCGCATGGCATAAACGCCGATGGCGATCATGAGCGCAAAGTAACCAAATAAACTAATCCAAACACCAGTAGCCATGAAATCTCTCCAGTTCATCAGGACGGAGCAAGCTCCGACAGGTTTATGCGCTTACCAAGAGGAGTCTGGTTGTTGCGCACACTTGTTGTTATTAACCCCTTTCCTTATTCAGGTTACTGGCCTCTGACAAACGTCCGCCTAGGAAGTCGTCCGAAAGATTAATCGTATCCCCCATACCCAGCGTCAGCAGCGGGTACGCTACGCACGTGAGAGCATTCCCTATATTGTTTTCCGCCATAAGTTAGTTTCCTGTTCAAGAGTTCAGGTTGTTATGGATGAGCCTTTTACTCATCACCAAGCGCCAGCAGTGACGCATTCCCGCCTAAAGCAGCGGTGTTATTAGTAATGGTTTTCTCGGTCACAAAGCGTTGCAGGTAGTGAGGACCACCGGCTTTAGGGCCGGTGCCGGAGAGGCCTTGACCACCAAATGGCTGCACACCCACCACCGCACCGATAATATTGCGGTTAATGTAAACATTGCCTACCCGCATTTTCTGCGCTATTTCAGCGGCAAATGATTCGTTGCGGCTATGCACGCCAAATGTCAGGCCATAGTTGCGACCATTGATATCGTTAATGACCTTATCCAGCTCGGTGGCTTTGTAGCGCACGATATGCAGTACTGGCCCAAACTGCTCGCGGGTTAGCGCATTGATACTGTCAATCGTGAAGGCAACAGGGGCCACAAAGATGCCGTTTTGGGTGTGCTCAGCGGCCATTAATGTTTCAGCGACTAAGCGGTTTTCGCCTTTCAGTTTCTCGATGTGTGCGAGCAGCCCTTTACGTGCATCTTCATCAATCACAGGCCCTACATCGGTGCCCAAATCGCGCGGATCACCAATGTGGAGCTCATTCATGGCACCCTTGAGGATCTCAATCACACGGTCTGCGACATCGTCCTGTAGATACAGAACCCGCAGCGCCGAGCAGCGCTGCCCCGCGCTCTGAAACGCGGATTGAATCACATCCACCACCACCTGCTCGGGCAGGGCGGTTGAGTCAACAATCATCGCGTTCATGCCGCCGGTTTCAGCGATTAAAGTGGGCAGTGGCGCATTTTCCCGTGCCGCCAATGCGCGATTGATGATGTGGGCGGTATCGGTACCGCCAGTAAACACCACCCCGGTAATGCGTGGGTCAGAGGTTAATACACTGCCCACAGTGGGGCCGTCACCAGGAAGAAGTTGAACCACATCGTGTGGCATGCCCGCTTCGTAAAGCAGCTCAATAATACGGTGCGCCACAATGGATGTTTGTTCCGCCGGTTTAGCCAGTACGGTGTTGCCTGCTACGGCGGCCGCAACGACTTGACCGCAGAAAATGGCAACGGGGAAGTTCCAAGGGCTAATCGCTGCAAATACGCCTTTGCCACCCATAATCAAACGGTTTGACTCACCGGTAGGGCCAGGCAGCTCAATGGTATGGCCGAAGTCTTCCTCGGCACGCATCGCATAGAAGCGACAGAAGTCGACGGCTTCTTTAATCTCGTCGACGCCGTCGGTCAGCAGCTTGCCGCCTTCCCGTGAACATAATGCCATTAGCTCTGGCATATGCTCTTCCATCAAGTCCCCTAAACGACGCACAATCGCGGCGCGCTCGGCCACCGGGGTTGCATCCCAACGGGGGAAGGCGGCCCATGCGGCGTCAAGCGCTTTCGTCGCTTGCTCTTTGCTGGTCCACTGCACGCTGCCTAGGGTCTGGCGTCGATCATAGGGGCTGGTCACGCTATGGGTATTGGCCGCATCGTCCGCGATGTCAAAAGCCAGCAGCGGCTTGGCCGTATACTGCTTATCCATAAACGCGGCCATCTGCTCCATAAGCGGATAGTAATGGCTGCGGATATTTAGGTTCACGCCACGTGAGTTGCGGCGTTTGGGGCCATAAATATCTTTGGGGAGCGGAATATTCATGTTGGCCAAGCTTTTTTGCTGGCGCAAGGTTTCAATCGGGTGCTTGCACAGCCACTCGACCGGTACGTCTGGGTCGACTAGTTGGTGAACAAAAGAGGAGTTGGCACCATTCTCGAGCAGGCGGCGTACTAGATAGGGCAGTAAGTCTTTATGGGCGCCGACCGGGGCATAAATGCGGCAATAAGTGCCTGCTGGTGCGCGCTCAAGAGCGGCATCGTAAAGGGCTTCGCCCATACCATGTAAGCGCTGAAATTCGAACGGACGGCTGTCGCGGTTGGCGAATTCTAAAATCGTCGTGACGGTATGGGCGTTGTGAGTCGCAAACTGCGGGAAAATGCGCCCATCAGTGTCACTGGAGAGCAAGAACTGCGCGCAGGCAAGGTAGGCAACATCGGTGCCTGCCTTGCGGGTAAATACCGGGTAACCATCGACCCCCAACTGCTGAGACTCTTTAATCTCGGTATCCCAATAAGCCCCTTTAACCAAGCGAAGCGGAATTTCATCGCCTTGTTGGTCAGCCAACCGATTGATGTAGTGTAGTACCGGCAGCGCGCGCTTTGAGTAAGCCTGAATGACTAAGCCGAAGTGTCCCCAACCTTTGGCAGCCTCACTTTCGTAAACCGCCCGGAACACTTCCAATGAAAGCTCCAGCCGGTCCACTTCTTCAGCATCGATAGTAACGGCTACATCGAGTGCGCGGGCTTGAGTGACCAGCTTGATTACCGTATCGACCAGCTCAACAAGTACTTGCTCACGGCGGCCAAACTCATAACGAGGATGAAGTGCGGAAAGCTTGATAGAGACAGAAGGTGCCGGGGTTTTATCGCCGAGGGTTTTACATGTTTTACCGACCTGCTCGATTGCGCGGGCGTAGTCGTCAAAGTAGCGCTTGGCATCGACGCGGGTACGCGCCGCTTCACCTAGCATATCGTAGGAGTAGGTGTAGCCTTTATTAAATAGCGGCTTGGAGCGTTTAAGGGCTTCGTTAATATCGCGGCCAAGCACAAACTGCTTGCCCATAATCTTCATCGCTTCATACATGGCGCGGCGAATAACCGGTTCGCCCATACGATTAACCATGCGATTGATAAAGGTAGCAGGCTGCCCCTCTTTAGGATGATCAAGCTTAAGCACGCGGCCAGTCATTAACAGGCCCCACGTGGAAGCATTAACCATCCATGAGTCGCTTTTACCGACGTGGGCCTGCCAGTCTGCGGGGCCAAGCTTGTCTTCAATCAGCGCATCAGCGGTGGCTTTGTCGGGAATACGCAGCATGGCTTCCGCCAGACACATCAACATCAAACCTTCGTGGGTATCCAGGCTGTATTGCTGAAGCAGCTCGTCGATTGTGTCGACGGCGGTATCCATTTTGCGCACATCTTGAACCAATGCAGCGGTATTGGCTTCAATGCGGTCAAAGTCGTCGCGGTCCGCATCTAACACTTTGATCAACTCGCTGACATAGGCGTTTTCATCTACTAAGTAGTGGTCGCTTACCCGTGTCATGAGAGTGTCGAGATCAGTTTGCCAGATGGCAGGGTCACGCATTTTCTTGGCATTGAGCATTGAAGCCCCCGAAAGTCTGAACAGAACGAATGGGTATAAGGGCATAGCGCCCAAACTGATAAGCGAATGTAGAACGCGGTCACGTTAGGTGTATGCCGTTTTCAAGGCAAAACGTGTCAATTCCACGGCAAGAAAAGCAACACTACGACTTTAGTGGAGTTTTTGCTGGCCTGCCAGCGGCCCTAAGGGGCGTTTTGATGCGTTGGCCGTAACGGGCGGCGCATCGCATTGGCGCAGCTTGCGAGGAGACAGGCCATAGCTGCGTCGAAACGCATGGGAAAGCGCGCTCTGATTGGCAAAGCCCGTTTGAATAGCAATATCAGTGAGGGGGAGACGGCTCTGTAAAATCAGTTGGCGCGCCGCGTGCAGGCGCTGGCGCTTCACATACTGCCAAGGTGATAATCCCGTTTGGGCACGAAAACAATCAGAAAAGTGTGCCTCGCTTAGGCAAGCCAAGCGCGCAAGGTCCGCTACCCGTAGCTCGTCGGCTAAATGCTGACGTATAAAGCGGTCAATACGGGATAAGTCTAATCGTTGCTGTGCAGCACCTTGGGTTGTGCCAAGCCGCGCTTTTAGTGAGCCTAGCAGCGTGGCTGCTAAGCGGTCTTGCTGAAAAGATACGTCTGAGGTATCAAAGTCTTGGGCAAGCTCGCTTTCCATAAATGCCAGGTAGTGACGCAGTGCATTATCCAGCGCAAAAAAACGTGGCGCATCGAATAACGCTACTAGCTCACGGTTTTCACCGGTCAATGCAGGCGCATCCTCAGGAAGGTCGAGAATTAACTGCCGATTATGCCCATTACCTGAGTAGTAGTGTTCGTGATTAGCTGGGACGATGCAGCCTGAAAACGCGTTTACCCGGCCACCCAATCCTTCGATTTCAAATTCCGATGAACCACGCAGAGTAATCACGATCTGATGGAAATCGTGAGAATGATGGTGGGTTGCACTGGCTAGCGGAATTTGTCGAATGATGCTGGGCATAGCAGGCCTCTTAAACCTTAACAGCTACTGCTGGCGGAGAGCAGTATGGGCGGACAAATGATCGCGAAGCACTTTAAGTTCTGCCTGCCCCTCTTGATTGAGTAGCGGCTTACCTTGAGCAATCAACCAGCGTCTACCGTGCTGATCCATTAAGTGGGCTGCTCGCCGCCTAATGCCGTCTAGGTACTCATTATGACGGATCGGGTAACCAATAATGGTATTCCACTCGGTTTCGCTTACCTGACTGGCTAACGCTTTATCAAACAGGGCAATTAAATCCTTGGGCTCAGTGCGATACCGTGGTGTGCTTGAGGTCATTAGTACCAGCATGACGGAGCCGAGCACCAACAAGCATACTCCCGACACTAATAAATACAGCGCCATTCGCTGTGCTCCCAAGCGGTCTCAGTGAATAAAATAGTCACTTAATTATACGCCGCAAGCTGCTTAGTACGAAAAATTTTAATTTTTTACGAACTTTTTCTTCACAGCTTGTCTGAGTTAGTACAGACAACATCGCGATAGCAGTCGCTAAATTTGTTGTTCTGGCTCTTTGTTTTGATCCCTTGCTTCCGCTACTCATTGAGTAGCGGTTTTTTTTGGTCAATCAATAAGTTGTTGGATATTTAGTGGCGACGAATAGTCAGCAGGGCGATCAGGATATCACGTCTGGTAACAATCCCCACTAACCGCTGCTGTTCAATGACCGGGTACACCTTGGGTTTGGCACCTAGCATTTCCTGAGCCAAGTCGGTAATACTTTTATTGGGTGACACGCTGAGGACTTCATGGCGCATTAGCTCTCTGACTAAGGGGGCTTCGTCATCATGATAGATGCTATCCAGCACACGGCCCAAGACATCCTGTTCTGAGATAAAGCCAACTAGGCGCCCAGCGCTATCAACGACCGGCGCCCCTGGCAAACGGTGGACGGCTAATCCCTGGGCTAAGGTAGTAATTGAAGCATCCGGTGAGACGCGGTAGCAATCTCGGGACATGATGTCGCGGACGATGTGGGGTGTTGTTGTATTCATAAAAAGCACTCCTTACGCATCGTGTTCAGCTAACGTATTCAAGCCATTTTTTAGCTATGGGTAGATATTTTCAGCTATGGATGGATAAGTGCATCACAGGCGCTATTGTCTGATAATCAGCTTTTGTTGGCCCTAATGCAGTATCGACTTCTTTACTGTAGGTGATTTACCCGAACAACGTAGAGTTAGCACCCTGGCTTTATTCAACGCTTTAAGGAGCCTCTGATGGATGCACGCGAATATCTAAACCGTAAAGGAGTGGGTCTGGACCGTGATCCTGACCGTCCAAATACGTTGGAAGAGAAGGCCTGGGAGCGGGCACGTGGCTCTGGCCACCAGCGTCCTAAATCTGGCACGCCCCACGATTGGGAAGATTGGGAGCGTCATCACAATGACTTAGCTGAGGGGGCAGAAACGTTAGAACAGAAAATCGATAAAGAGGCTCATCGACTAGCCCAAGAAAGGGCGGCAACAGCAACAGCAGCAGCGCAGCCAACGGCTAGCGCGGTGGAGCACTTTACACCCCCGCCTAAAGTGGAGTCAGCCCCAATTCAAGTTGTCGCGCCGCTACAACAGGCACAGCAACCCATGCCGGAGCCAGCTGGCTTAACGCTTGCTTATCAGGCATTGGCAATTCTGCTCCCACCACTTGCCGTAGGGCTAACCAACGGCGGTAGTAAGCGTGTGATGATCAGTGCGGTATTGACGATAGCAGGCTGGATGCCGGGCGCTATCTATGCATGGTTATGGATTCAGCGCCGTTAACTAATTTGATGTCATTACGTTTACTGCTTGGCACTTTTTGTCAGGTGCGTATAATTCGCGTAAACCATTTTATAAAATGAGGTTTACGATGAGTTATCTGATTGGCGTAACGGCGCTGTGGGCATTCTCCTTTTCGCTGATAGGGGTTTATTTAGCAGGGCAGGTCGACAGCTATTTTGCAGTGCTGTTAAGGGTGACGCTTGCCATGCTGGTGTTCCTGCCTTTTTTACGCCCCAGCCTGCTGCGTGGTAAGCAGCGCTTAGCTTTAATGGGTCTTGGCGCCATTCAACTGGGTGTGATGTACACCTTCTTCTATCAATCCTTTCTGCTGCTGTCGGTACCTGAAGTTCTGCTTTTCACCATTTTCACACCTATTTATATTGCCTTGCTGGACGATATGCTGTTTGGCCGTTTTACCCCGATCTACTTGGTCACCGCGTTGCTAGCGGTAGTAGGTGCGGGCGTTATACGCTACGACGGCGTTGATAGCGGTTTCTGGGCGGGTTTTTTAGTCGTGCAAGGGGCAAACCTTTGCTTTGCCCTCGGGCAAGTGGGCTATCGTCGTCTAGCGGCTGATTTACCACCGACGTTAGCTTGGCATAATGTTTTTGGCTGGTTCTTTATTGGCGCTATGTTAGTGGCACTGCCCGCTTATCTTCTCTTTGGTAACAGTGCGGCACTGCCAACCACATCGCTGCAGTGGGGTGTATTGGCGTGGCTTGGTTTAGTGGCTTCAGGCGTGGGCTATTTTGCTTGGAACCAAGGGGCCACCAAGGTGGATGCGGGTACGTTAGCGATTATGAATAATGCCTTGGTGCCGGCAGGCTTAATCGTCAATCTAATCATTTGGAACCGTGATGCAGATATTCCGCGTCTATTGCTTGGCGCACTTATTATGGCCGCTTCTTTATGGTTAAACCATTGGTGGTGCCAGCGTCGCCAAGTAGCCGTTAATTAGGCTATTTGCCCGTTAGGTAAGGTGTCTCCATAATGGTGGCTTATGCTAGCGAGAGTCGGCCCATGTGTAACACCTTACAATCACTATCCATGCCGTCTTCAAACGGCCGATCAGGCACACCTTTTAAAACGATTGGTCTGATTGGCCGCTTGGGTAGCGAAAAAGTGGTCGATTCCCTTCAGCGACTAGTGACCTATCTTGTCGCGCATGATTACAAAGTGTTGGTAGAGGATCGTACCGCCACGGCTTTGCCGCATCATGGCCAGCCGGAAGCAAGTCGCCGAATGCTAGGTGAGCTGTGTGATTTGGTCATTGTAGTGGGTGGCGATGGCAGCTTATTAGGAGCCGCACGCGCCCTATGCCGAAGCGGAACATTAATTCTAGGCGTTAACCGTGGCCGGCTCGGCTTTTTAACCGATATTTCTCCGGATGAGCTTGAAACTCGCGTAGGGGAAGTCTTGGCGGGGGAGTTTGAGGTTGAGCAACGCTTCTTGCTCGATGCCGTGCTTTATCGCAATGGCGTTGCAGTGGGCAATGGCGAGGCCTTAAATGAAGTGGTACTGCACCCAGGTAAAGCGGTGCGCATGATTGAGTTTGAGCTGTTTATTGATGGTCAATTTGTGTATAGCCAGCGCAGCGATGGCTTGATTGTGGCCACGCCCACCGGTTCCACGGCCTATGCGCTCTCTGGGGGCGGGCCCATTATGCATCCCAAGCTGGATGTAGTGACGCTGGTGCCAATGTTTCCCCACACGCTATCAAGCCGACCCATTGTCATTGATGCCGCCAGCGAGATACGCATTCATATCGGCGAAACCAATCAGTCCTATCCGCATATTAGCTGTGATGGCCAAACCCGGGCGGTGGCAAAGCCTAACGATGTGCTAGTGATTACCCGTAAGCCTGAGCGCGTCCAACTGGTGCACCCGATTGGTCATAATTTCTATGAAGTACTGCGCAGCAAGTTAGGCTGGAGCCATCGGTTGGGGGATTGAGTATGGAGGGGTACGACCTAATTGGTGATGTACACGGCTGCGGCGCAACGCTGGCTTCATTACTCGAAAAGCTGGGCTATCATCAGCGCGCTGGCGTGTACTGTCATCCACGCCGCAAAGTAATTTTTCTCGGTGACCTGATCGATCGCGGGCCACGTATCCGCTTAGCGGTGACCATCGCCCGCCGAATGGTCGAGCAAGGAGAGGCGTATATCGTGATGGGAAATCATGAGTACAACGCCCTGGCGTATACTCACCCCGCGCCTGCAGGTAGCCACAAACGCTGGCTGCGAGAGCATACGCCACGTCATAACCGGATTATTCAGGATACTCTGGAACAGTACCGTGATTACACTAACGAGTGGGAAGATACGCTTGCTTGGTTCAAAACCATTCCGCTTTGTTTGGAACTAGATGGTATTCGCGTGGTGCATGCCTGTTGGGATGGAAATCTGATTAACGAGCTAAAGCAACGTCACCCGGATTGTTGTATGGACGCGCAGTTTTTGGTCGAATCGACAGACGCCTCAACCCAGGCATTTCGAATTTTAGATCGACTCACCCGCGGCCCTCACGTCTCGCTGCCGAAGGGAGTCGCGATACACTCTGGCGATGGCTTTACGCGGCAAAGTTTTCGCGCCCACTTTTGGGCGGAGGCGCCGGAGCAGTGGGGCGATGTGGTTTTTCAGCCCGATAACCTGCCGGGAGATTTAGAAACACGTGAACTGACCAGTCAAGAACGGCAGAAATTAAGTTACTACGGGCCCGAGCAGCCCCCGCTGTTTATTGGTCACTACTGGTGCGAAGGCATTCCCGCACTACCTGCCAGTAATATCGCTTGTCTGGACTATAGTGCCGTTAAGTATGGTCGTTTGGTGGCTTATCGATGGAGTGGAGAGACGGCATTAAACGCCGATCACTTTGTCTGGATTAAGGTTCCGAAAGAGGAGCGTGCGCTGCCGAAACCATGGGAAATTGACTTCGATTAGGATAGTGTTTTTTGTGATACATAACGTTACATAATTTTTGCAAAACAGCTGAACTAACCCTGCTGCCGGCTATCAGAGTAAGTGTTCCCTTGAATGATCCCTTGCTTTTTACCCGGCGGTTTTCACCGCCGGTTTTTTTTGTTTGCAATTTTTTCATGTGATCAACCCCACCCGCAGCGGCTAGCGTGCCGCCAGCGCTTTGATTAGAGAGATGATATGCATCCAGTGATGCTTCTACCGGATCACGCGGATACAAGCGAACTGCGCCAAGCGCTTTGGCAGCATCGCATTGGTCACCGCATTACCGATGAGCAAGATGGGCAATTATTATGGATCGCAGATCCCCGGCAGCAGGATGAATTGAATGCCCTGGTAGAGCGCTGGAAACGTGGTGAGCCATTAGTGCTCAATCAAACGGCTAAGCAACGCTCGCAAAGTATAAATACGTCGCTCATATCCCTTCGCAAAGTGCCCGTTACAGCACTGATGATTGTGATTAGCTTAGTGGTATTTGCACTGATCGGGATTTTTGGCGACCAATTGATTGTTAGCCTAACCATTGTGCCGATAGGCATTGCCGGTGGTGAGTTGGTGTTCGGCACGCTGTCTCAAACGCTAGCATCGGGCCAAATATGGCGCGTGCTATCGCCTGCTTTTCTGCATTTTGGCTGGATGCATCTGATTTTTAATTTGATGTGGGTATGGTATTTCGGTCGCCAGATTGAGGCACTGCAGGGCAGTCGTACCATGCTGTTGCTGCTTATTGTGGCGGGCATTGGTGCGAATATAGCGCAGTATATGACTGGCACCGTATTGTTTGGCGGTATGTCTGGGGTGGTGTATGCCTTATTGGCGCATGTTTGGCTAATGTCGCGGCGGGTGCCACAAAGCGGTTTCTTTGTGCCACAAATGTTAGTGGTATTTATGTTGGGCTGGATGGTGTTCACCATGACGGGCATTGCGGGCAGTGTAGGGTTTGGCAATGTCGCTAATGAAGCGCATTTGGGCGGGCTACTCGTGGGGCTTGTCACAGGCTGGTATTATTCATCCCGCCGTTTGAAAAATCGTTAAGAGGCCTGCAATGAGCGAAATGACGTTTGAGAAAATGATCAACCAAATGACTCCAGCGATTTACGAGAGTCTTAAACAGGCCGTTGCGCTGCGTAAATGGCCCGATGGCCGTCGCTTAACGCCTGAGCAGACAGAGCTGTGCCTGGAAGCCGTGATGCGCTATGAAGCAGAAAATAACGTGCCGGAGGAGAACCGCGTAGGCTATTTAGAGCAGCGTACCTGCGGGGCGGCCGCTACTGGCGCAGGCGTATCGCCTGAAATGGCCGTTTTGGCACGGGATGCCTCGCGTGATTGAAGTGGCAGCACCGGGTTTTTCAGTACAGGGCTGTTTAAGCAAAATGGCAGCAGCACTACCCAGCCGTCATGAAGAGCATGTGGTTTATCATTTACGTGCAGGTGAACACCGGCTGGCGCTGAATGAGCGCATTGGTGAGCCGCTTAGCCTGCGTTGGAGCGGCGCGATTGCCTGCACCCATTGTGGGCGGGCGACTAAAAAAAGCTTTGCCCAAGGCCATTGTTATCCCTGCTTTAAGCGGTTAGCCCAGTGCGATACCTGCATTATGAAGCCGGAAACCTGCCATTTTTTCCAGGGTACTTGCCGGGAGCCTGAGTGGGGTGAGCGACACTGCTTTCAGCCTCATGTGGTCTATTTGGCCAATTCGTCGGGTCTGAAAGTCGGCATTACCCGCAAAACGCAAATGCCGACACGCTGGCTAGACCAGGGCGCGATTCAGGCGTTACCAATACTGGAAGTCGATACGCGCCAGCAATCCGGATTTGTCGAAATGCTCTTTAAGGAGCAGGTGGCCGACCGTACCAATTGGCGTGCCATGTTGAAGGGCGACGTGGATACGATGGATTTAGTGGCTGAACGCGATCGGCTGTTGAGTCTGCTAGCCGATGGGTTGAATCAACTGCGCGATACCTATGGTAGTGACGCCATTCGTGCTGTAGACACGCCCGCGCAACACTTTCATTACCCGGTTAGCGTCTTCCCAGCTAAAGTGGTATCGCACAACTTTGATAAGCAGCCGCTGGTAGAGGGCGTGCTGCAGGGCATCAAAGGGCAGTATTTGATCCTTGATAACGGGGTGATTAACCTTCGTAAATTCACGGGTTACGAGATACAGATAAGTTAAAACGGGCTAGCCACAGCGCGGCGATTTGGCTAAGGTTACGGGGTAAACCGATCCCGCCTTATGCTACGCAAGGAAGCTTCAATGCCCTGGCTTAAACTGCTTCACATTGCCGCGCTAGTGATTTGGTGCGCTTCGCTGCTTTATCTTCCTGCCTTACTGAGTCAGGCGCTGCAGCTTCGTAAAGACTCTGGCTTTGCTCAGGGCACACCACCCATGCCGCGTTTTTTTTATAATTCCATCGCTACCCCAGCAGCGCTGGCCGCGATTGCCTCCGGAACACTGCTGTTTTTGCTCCACGGTTTGCTGGGTGGCTGGTTGATTTTTAAACTGGTGGCCGTGGTCGCCATGGTGGCCGCTCATGGTAGCTTCGGCTGGCTCATTTTGCGTTTAGAGCAAGGCCACTACCGATGGGTTAAACCCGCCAACTGGGTAGCGCTGTTCGTTGCGTTGGCAGGTATTATTGCAGTGCTCACCTTCGTGCTGGCGAAGCCATTGGACTGGAGTTAGTGGCAATGTCATCGAATGTAGCGAGGCCTTCCAATGCGTCAGTCGTCAACATCAACACCCACGGCGTGTTCATAAACCAACTGGCCACCGAGCCAGCCCGCCAGCGCAATCAGGCCGCCTGTAATCAGCGAGACAGTCAAACCCCAGGGCATAATAGCGCTGGGGTCGTTGAGGCGCAGCAGCCAGTTAAACGAGGCCAGAGAGAGCATCACAACGGCAACGATGGCGTGGCTCCAGCCGGTAATCAAACGACGAATACGCTTCACTGTTACCAAGTCAATAATACCGGCAACGCTTGCGATCCAGCCGCCAAATGCACCTACGCCCGCGAGCCACAGACCGGTACGGGTCCAGAACGGATCACTGGTGTACCAAAAAGCCAAATCGCTTGCCACCAAGGCCATCAAGGCCGCAACGGGGAAATGAATCATCACTGGGTGCAGCGGGTGGCCAGCGAGGGACGCGCGGCTTTTAATCGAGCGTTGGGGAGATTTTGCCATGGTCACTTCCTGTGGGCAGAAAAAGGGAATCAAGGAATGAGGGAACGAGACAAGCAAGATGCTGCCCCGCTGAGTATTCAACGCTTAACCCGCCAGCGGGTCAACCAACTTGCAGTAGTATTGACTGTTTTCACTACGCTTTTTTTGACAGGTTGCGCGGGTGACAGGTCCATTTTAGACCCTGCTGGACCAGCTGCACGTGACGTGGTGTTGATCTGGTGGATCATGCTGGCCTTTGGCACGGTCGTTCTGATTGCCGTCACTGCGCTATGGCTATATGCGTTCAAACGCAAGCATGTTATACGCACACCAGTTGAAGAGCGGCGTATCGCACGTCGCTGGATTCTTGGGGGCGGTATTTTGCTTCCCGTCGCCAGTATTACCGCACTATTAGCTTTCGGTGTTCCGGTTGGGCAACGCATGTTGCCACTACCGCTGAGTGAGCCGCCGGAAGTCATCGAGGTTATCGGCCACCAGTGGTGGTGGGAAGTTCGCTATCCAGGGGCAGAAGGAGGAGAAGTCGTCACTTCCAATCAACTGATCATGCCTGCTGGCGAGCCGGTCGACTTTCATGTCTCCGGTGCCGATGTCATTCACGCTTTCTGGGTGCCGAGGCTGGGCGGCAAGATCGATATGATCCCTGGTCGGGTGAATCGAATTCGTTTAGAAGCGGATGAACCTGCGGTATTTGGCGCCCAGTGCGCCGAGTTTTGTGGCGTGGGTCACGCCCATATGCACCTTTACGTAGAGGCGGTTGAGCGCGAAGAGTACGACGCTTGGCTAGCTGAGCGACAAACGGATCAGTTGGCGGCATTGGCCGTTAATGACCCACAGCATGAACCTGCCAGGGAGGCATTTATGACCCATTGCGCAAGCTGCCACCGGGTAGCGGGAGTATCGTCTGGTGAAGTGGGGCCAGATCTTTCCGATCTCGGTAGCCGCACAAGCCTGGGTGCCGGGGTATTAGCCATGGAAGCAGGCGCGGTTAATCATTGGCTTAATAATCATCAAACGCTTAAACCCAGCAATAAAATGCCCCCACACGATGATATTGAATCTGCCACCTTGGAGTCCCTGGGTGCTTGGCTGGAGACCTTGACCCCATGACGACGATTAATCGCCAAGCAGCGCCCCAAGACCCGCAAAATCCCAAAAATCCTCAGGGGTTGCACGAAGATCTGCATGAAATCTGGGGCAACCCGCGGGGGTTAAAAGCACTTACCATCGTTAACCACACCACCCTTGGTCTGCGGTTTATGATCACCGGCATGGTGTTTTTCTTGATTGGTGGCATTCTCGCCATGCTGGTGCGCACCCAGCTGGCGCTGCCCGGTCAAGACTTTATGTCGCCGGATATTTATAACCAAGTCACCACCATGCACGGCACGGTGATGATGTTCCTGTTTGCTATCCCAATGCTCGAAGGGTTAGCTATTTATATGATTCCCAAGATGATCGGTGCCCGGGATCTGGTCTGCCCCAGGCTGACATCGCTGGGGTACTGGTGCTATCTGTTTGGCGGCATCATCCTGACGTTTAGCCTGGTCATCGAAATGGCGCCAGACAGCGGGTGGTTTATGTACACGCCGCTGAGTAGTAGCGAGTACGCACCTGGTCTAGGCTCAGACTTTTGGTTATTAGGTATCACCTTCGTTGAAATTTCGGCGCTTTCTGCCGGGGTAGAGCTGGTCGTTTCGATACTGCGCACGCGTACTCAGGGCATGGCGTTGCACAAAATGCCGCTGTTTGCGTGGTATATCCTTGCGATGGCACTGATGATCGTAGTGGGTTTTCCGCCGTTAATTTTGGGCAGCATCCTGCTTGAGCTTGAGCGCGCGGTAGGTATGCCGTTTTTTGAAATTGCCGGTGGCGGTGACCCGATCCTATGGCAGCACCTATTCTGGCTGTTTGGCCATCCTGAGGTTTACATCATTTTCTTACCGGCAGCGGGTATCGTCTCCACGCTAATTCCGGTGTTTGCTGGTAGGCCGATTGTCGGTTATGGCTGGGTTGTTTTTGCCATTATCGTG
This sequence comes from Halomonas sp. NPDC076908, assembly GCF_050269715.1. Lineage (NCBI taxonomy): Bacteria > Pseudomonadati > Pseudomonadota > Gammaproteobacteria > Oceanospirillales > Halomonadaceae > Halomonas > Halomonas sp. NPDC076908. Next base: position 56,117 of record NZ_JBNNIW010000012.1, read on the forward strand.
ACGGGCTTTATTAGCTTTGGGCTATGGGTTCACCACATGTTTACCGTGGGCATACCGCAACTGGCCCAAGCGTTCTTTTCGGCAGCCAGTATGTTGGTGGCGGTGCCTACGGCCATTCAGGTATTTGTCTGGCTGGCTACGCTATGGTTAGGCAAGCCCAAAATGAAGTTACCGATGTTGTGGATCGTAGGCTTCTTGGTGATCTTCGTGTGTGGCGGCTTGACCGGCGTTATGCTGGCACTGGTGCCGTTTAATTGGCAGGTGCACGACACCCACTTTGTGGTGGCGCATATGCACTATGTATTGGTGGGCGGCATGTTCTTCCCGCTGATGGCTGGGCTGTACTACTGGCTGCCGTTGTTTTCAGGGCGTATGCCTTCCGAAACCATCGGCAAATGGGGCTTTTGGCTCACCTTTATCGGCTTTAATACCACTTTCTTGATCATGCACTGGACCGGCCTGCTGGGTATGCCACGGCGTATCTACTCCTACGAAGAGGGCACCGGTTGGGATATTTTCAACTTGATATCGTCAGTGGGTGGCTTTGTCATGTCGGCGGGTATTGCCATGGTGCTGCTGGATATTGCGCTGCACTTCCGGTTTGGCAAGCCCGCCAAGCATAACCCCTGGAATGCCGATACACTTGAGTGGGCCAACAGCATGCCGCCGAGTGCCTATAACTTTGTCAGCCTGCCCAAAGTAGATACCCGGCACCCATTATGGGATAACCCAGATCTACCGCGCGCCATGGCGGAAGGCGAACATAGCCTTTCAGTGGCGACGAATGGCCGACGTGAAATGTGGGGCACTGACCCCATCACCGGCAAAATACGCGAGATTATTCACCTGCCAGGCAACTCCTGGTGGCCGCTGTTTGCTGCAATGGCGCTGGCAGTGGTGTGTATAAGCCTATTGACGCGAGTCTATCTGCTGGCGGGTGTTGCAGTCATTGTGGCGGGGATATTTCTGCTGCGCTGGTCCTGGGAAAATGGTGCGCATCCTAAAGCCGCACCCGATGCACGCGTGACAGCAGGTGACCCGCCGTTGCATTCGCGGACGATGGATGGCCCTGGTTTATGGGCGATGTCGATCACGATGCTCGCCAATGGCTCATTTTTTATGTCTTACCTATTTGGCTGGTTCTACCTGTGGACGGTGTCACCCGAGTGGCGTATGCCCGAGACCTCGCCGCTGTCACTGATTGCCCTTATCGTAGCGGGTGTGGCACTCACCTTCGGCGCCGGGTTATTGGAAAAATGTGTGCGCGGCTTGCGCCAAAAACGCGACGCTGGGTTAGCGATTGGCATGTACACCATTAGTGCCCTGGGCTTTGTACAGGTAGCGATTACGCTGTGGGTGTTGCTGAGTGCAGACTTGGCGGTGACGGAAACAGCGCATGATGCAATCATGATGGTCGGGCTGATATATGCTCTTTTCCATGGTGGTTTGGGTGCCATTCTTACCTTAATGCAGGGCTTGCGGGTCGGTTATGGCTATGTGGGCGCTCATGCACCCTTCGAGCCCGCGGTGGTTGCCCAGCTGTGGCGTTATAACGTAGTGACATTCTGGATACTGGTGGGCGCGCTTGCAGTACTGCCACGCGTAATAGGGAGCTAAGCTGATGACGTCGACTATGCAGCGTTTGCACTTAACTCATCCATTGCATTTTGTGATTGGCTTAACCCTTTGGTGTGTCTGGTTTGTCGCTGTTTATGGTGGGCATGCGGTGGCCTGTGCTGTGGCACCGCCTGCCCCCGAGCAGGGTGTTTTTACCCTGGTTAATGCCATCCTTTTGCTGGTTAGTATCGTATCCATTGCGTTATTGGCAGCGTTAACCTTGGGCTGTTGCCGCGAAGCAAAACGTCATGAAGGGCGCTTACGCTTTAATGCAGCAGTTTCCGCTGGACTATATCTGTTTTCAACGCTAGGCGTACTATTCGCAGCGTTGCCTATTATCGGCATTCCGCCTTGCCTGTAAGCACGACGCTTCACAGCGAGGAAGAAAAGCTCTATACCCTCCACGGCATGTGGTGTACCAGTTGCGCTCTAGCCGTGGAGGGCTCCCTCAAACGCCTTGATGGTGTACGTGATGTTAGCGTGCACTATCCAAGTGCCACCCTCTGTATCAATGGCACTGCCGCCGTGACGCAACTAGCAACTCTTGCCCCAAAGGTAAAACGCCTGGGCTACCGGCTGACTGAACTCGAGCCGGTGGCAGATGCCCATGCGCGATTAGATGAGGAGAGCCGCTATTTAACGCTTCGGCTGATGGTCGGCTCGCTATTTGGCATGTGGACCATGCTGGCTTCATTGCTGATTTACGCCGGTGCACTGCCTAGTGAGCAGGTCGAGTTAGTGGTGGCGTGGGTGTCGGGGGCTTTTTCGCTTCCTGTGGTGCTGTTCTCTGGTGTGCCTTTTTATCGTGCCGGATGGCGCACGCTGCTGGCTAAACGTCCCGGTATGGATGTTTTGGTCAGTCTTGGGGTTATTGGAGCGGTGATCGTTTCATTTGGGCTGCTCTGGCGCGACTCGTCTGAAGTGTATTTCGATACGGCCGTCATGCTGATTGTGCTTTTGTTGGTAGGACGGCTGGTGGAAACGCTTTGCCGCCACCGTGGGCTAAAAGCACTGGATGCCCTGGCACTGCCTGATGTGAACATAACGGCTTGGCAAGAGGAAGCCTGGATATCACGACCTGTAGCTGAAGTGCACACCGGGATGCGCGTGGAGCTAGCTCCCGGTGAGCTGGTGGCCCTTGATGGAACCCTAGAAGGCCCAGGATGGATCGACACCGCCTCACTGACCGGTGAAAGCTTACCGCGCCACTTTAATGCCGGGCAGACCGTATATGCTGGCTGCCGCTATCTCGGCGCCACACCCTTAGTGATGCAGGTAAGCGCGGGGGTAGGTAAGCGCCGGTTGGATAAGCTGTGCGATGAAATGCGTCGTTATCAAGCCAAAAAAGGCGAGCTTCAGAAGCTTGCTGATCGCTTTGCCGCCTGGTTAAGTCCCTTAGCGCTCCTCCTCGCGCTGGTTACGCTGCCCGCTGCGTTGTTATTTGGGGTGGGGTGGGAAGATGCCTTTGTGCGCGCACTTTCGGTGTTAGTTGTGGCATGCCCTTGCGCCGTGGGGCTTGCAGTACCGCTAGCAAGTCTTGCGGGGAGTGGGCAAGCCATGCAGCAGGGTATTGCACTGCGAGATCCTGCTGCCCTCGAAACCTTGGCGCGTATTCGCTCGGTCGCGCTGGATAAAACGGGTACCTTAACCACCGGTAGCCATACGGTGCTTCACTGGCAGGCGCGGCAGGGAATTGATTTACCCACGTTACAACGCAAGCTCAGTGTCGCCGTTGTGGGAAGTGAGCACCCGCTCGCGCAGGCGTTAGTGCGCTGGTCGGATAATCACCGTGGCCAGCATCCCGAGCAGTGTATAGAAGTAAACGAATCGCCAGGGGAAGGGCGCCGTGTACGATTAAGTAGCGGTGAATGGTTAACCCTAGGTAGCGCTAAGTGGCTTGCTAGTCAGTGCATTGCGCTTCCTCCCGAGGCGGAAGACGTCACTCTGGCTTTTGCTTCTCAAGTAATGGTAGCCGATGAGGCGGGCTGGTTAGCGACGCTCTATCTCACCGATCAACCGGTGAGCGATGCTGAGTCTAGTGTCAAACGCCTTATCGCTTCAGGTTATGTGGTGGCGATGATCAGCGGTGACCGACAGGGTGCGGTGAGTTGGTTAGGCGAACGGGTTGGGTTAGCCCGGGAAGCTTGCTACGCTCAGCGCTCACCTGAAGCTAAAGCGCGACTATTGCAAGGGCTGCCATCGCCAACGCTATACGTGGGAGATGGTTTAAATGACACCTTGAGTCTGGCGGCGGCCGATGTGGGTATCGCACCATTAAGCGCTAGCGAGGCCGCCCGAGAAGGGGCTTCGGCGCAGCTAATGAAGCCGGGGATTGGCGGTGTTGTGAAGCTACTTAGCGTTGCCAAGCGCACCCGGCGCGTGATGGTTCAAAATCTGTTCTTTTCGGCGCTCTATAACACTTTGGCGTTGGGGCTGGTGATAATCATGGCGATACCACCGCTAGTCGCCGTTCTAGCCATGGCGGCTAGTTCGTTGACGGTGACTCTTAACGCCGCACGTCTGGCCTGGGCAGATCCGCATGATGAGGCTTAAACGACCGGTTTACTCTCACTTGTCATGAATAGCCAAGTGCTTGTTTAAGCCGCTCAGCATGTTGGGCCACCCAGTGGGGATCTATCGCGCCCCAGTCACGAATTTGGTAGCGGCCAATATTATGGCGCTCGCCCTCGTCTTTCATAAATACACACTCGATATCCAGCTCAGCTAGAGAGGCAATCGTGTCTTGTGCGGTTCGCCTCGGCATGCCGGTGGCTTCCATCAGCATGGGTACGCTAGCCACCCCTTGCTCAATCAAATGCGCTACATATAAGCGGCGATAAAAGCTTGATTTGGTTTTGCTAAGATCGGGCATTGGGCTTCCTTGGCAGCGAACTTATTAACGTTTCTGTTAGCTTAAATGAATAAATCCCCTTGTGCCCGCGGTGGTCTAAAATCTCGCGTATTTAAGCCCTGCTCGGTGCGATCCTGCATGTTCCATTGGCGGCTGGCACGGGCGAAACGTTGTGCAATCAAATCCGCAAATACCCCTTCACCGCGAAAGCGCTTTCCAAACTTGGCATCATAAGCTTTACCGCCGCGGCACTGGCGCATTAGGCTCATCACTTTAGCGGCGCGCTCTGGGTAGTGCGCTTCTAGCCAGGCTTCAAATAGCGGCGCGACTTCATAAGGTAAGCGCAGCAGCATCCAAGCAGCGGTGCGGGCGCCCGCGCGGCTGGCCGCTTCCAAAAGCTTTTCGATTTCATGATCGGTTAGTCCGGGGATCACTGGCGAAATCAGCGTGCCCACCGGAATGCCCGCCGTGTTCAGTTCGCGAATCGCCCGTAAGCGCGCCTGAGGCGATGCCGCCCGTGGCTCTAAGGTGCGTTTTAGATTAGCATCCAGGCTGGTTAAGCTCACAAATACGCGGACCAAACGGTGCTCGGCCATTTCGGATAGCAGCTCTAAGTCCCGCAGCACCAGGGTACTTTTAGTCACAATCGTAACGGGATGACGGCATGCCAGCAGTAGATCAAGTATTTGTCGAGTGGTTTGGTGTTTAGCTTCAAGCGGTTGATAGCAGTCGGTATTACCAGACAGATTAATCGGCCTACAGATATAGTTCGGATGGCACAGTTCTTCCGTTAACCGCTCAACTAAACCGCTACGAGCGATTAGCTTAGTTTCAAAATCTAACCCCGGCGATAAATCCCAATAGGCGTGTGAAGGCCGTGCATAGCAGTAAACGCAGCCATGCTCACAGCCGCGATAAGGATTCAGTGAGCGGTCAAAAGGTAAATCTGGCGACTTGTTCCAGGAAAGAGCGCTTTTGCTTACTTCTTCGCGTACTTCTGTGGCGATCGTGGTGGATGTTTTCTCCCGCCACCAACCGTCGTCTTCCGTCTCGCTGCGGGTAGGCGCAAAACGGTTATGCGGATCGTAAGTAGCTCCGCGGCCCTTATAGACCGTTGGTTGGTCTGGTTGGCTAAGAGATGCCATAGATCCACCTCTTTTTTTTGCATGATTTTATATACAGTAGTTGTGTGAGTGAAAGAAATCAATAGTGCGTCGGTGGCAACGCCTGATGGATGGTAAAAGGGAAGCTATCCAAGTAACGGCCACAGGGTTAATCTGATGGTAGGTTTGTGACCAAAAGCATCAAAGGGGGGATTATGTCGAAAGTGGTGATTGTGACTGGGGGTGGCCGGGGTATCGGTGCTGCGACTGCAAAATTGCTGGCGGCTAAAGGCTATGCAGTGTGCGTCAACTATATTGCTAATAGCGCACGGGCGGATGAGGTGGTTGATTGTATTAATCGTGCTGGCGGCCGAGCGTTTGCTCACCAAGCGGATGTTAGCAGTGAAACTGAGGTGGTCCGTCTATTTGATGCAACAGAAGCGCACTTTGGCAATGTGACACATTTGGTTAACAATGCAGGCGTTCTGTTCACTCAATCTAAACTGGTTGATATCGAGCTTGAGCGTTTCAACCATGTACTTAATAGCAATGTGGTTAGCTGTTTTCTTTGTTCGAGAGAAGCTGTTAGACGCTTCACATCAGGTGGCGCCATCGTTAATGTTTCATCGCTTGCCTCCCAAACAGGCTCGCCGTTTGAGTATGTGGATTACGCCGCATCAAAAGGGGCTATGGATACCCTGACCAAAGGGTTGTCGCGCGAAGTGGCCGCTGCGGGGATTCGTATTAACGCGGTTCGTCCCGGTTTTATCTATACTGATATGCATGCCGATGGTGGTGAGCCTGGTCGAGTAGACCGTTTAGCACCGCAAATTCCCATGCAACGTGGTGGTACCGCAGAGGAAGTGGCAAATACCATTGCTTGGTTGCTTTCGGATGAAGCTTCATACGTTACCGGGTCGTTTATTGATGTCGCTGGGGGGCGATAACGACGTTATCTAAGCGTTTGACAGGAATGCTGTTTTTGACATGGAAAGGTCTTTGCACTCATGAAAATTCAACAACACTTAAAGCTAATGGCCACTTATAACGAGTGGATGAACGCCCAGGTATACGATGCCGCTAGCAAGCTAAATTCAGCTGAGCTTATGGCAGATAAAGGCGCTTATTTCGGCTCTATTTATGGCACGCTGAACCATATTGTTGTGGCTGACACTATTTGGCTTAAGCGTTTTGCCACCCATCCATCTTCCACTGCAACGCTTGCAGTCATGGTTGCGCTGCCGATGCCAGAGCGCCTTGATCAAGTGATGTTTGATGACTTGGAGGGGCTAAAAGCGCATCGTCAATGGTTGGATAGCGTGATTATCAATTGGGTCGCAGCACTGACAGATGAGGACCTAGAGACCGTATTGAGTTACCACAATACAAAAGGGGTTCCGGCCATCCACAGTTTCTCAAGCCTGCTTTTTCACTTCTTCAATCACCAAACCCACCACCGCGGGCAGGTAACCACGCTGCTCTCCCAAGCCGGTTTAGATATTGAGGTTACCGACTTGCTGGCGCTGATACCGGATGAGGCTCAACCGTGATGCTTAACCAGCCAGCTTCTAGCCCAGCACCACCGCGTTAAGGATAGCTAATGAGACCCTTCTCAATTCTACTGATACGTATATTGGCAATTTACCTTGTGCTTAATCCATTGTTAGCAGTGTTGCCGATACTATTCAGTCCTGGTTCGGCTGAGCTAGTCGATGAATGGGTGCCTTTCATGGTGGCAGGCGTGTTAATGCCGATGGGAGCAGGCCTTTTACTGTGGTTTTTTGCCAGTGCATTGGCGAAAAAAATCCATGGTGGTACTGACCCTGAGTCCGGTGTAACGCTGAGCGAGACAGGCTTGGTGCGAGCAGGCAGCTTCTTAATTGGCGTTTATCTATTTATCCAGCATATGGGCATTGTGTTCAGCCAATATATGTCGGTAGGGTTTATCGCCTATGGCTCATTAATTGTTATCGCGCTGAGTGTATATTTGATTGTGGGAGTGGGTTCTATAGGTATGCTTTATAAGAAAATAAAGTATGCTGGCAGTGGCTTATAAACCAAGGTAAGTGCAAATGCAGGAATCCAGTTGTGGATCCTGCCAGCCTAGAGAAACGAGCGCTAAATGATCAAGCTGGAAAAACTTGATGCACCGGATGTGACTGAAGTGCGCAGCGTCACGGTGCGCGATGATCAGTTGAAATTTGTGGGCACCGCTCAAGAGTTTCTCGCTGATAGCGGTGCGGCGACGCATCTGCATGTGATTAAACACAATGATCAGGTGGTCGGGTGCTTTAAAATCGATATAGCCTACGCCGAGAGCTATGATTTTTGTACGGTTGGCAGCATAGGCTTACGCACATTTCTCATTGACGCCAACCAGCAGGGTAGAGGGGTTGGAACGTTGGCGGTAAAAGCGCTGTTTCCCTACCTAAAAGAAAACTATGCGAATTATCCCCGAATCTACCTGACGGTGAACGCCAAGAACCCTGCGGCTCACACCTGTTACCAAAAGGCAGGCTTTCATGAAACAGGAGAGCAATACCTGGGTGGGGCTGCGGGGCCTCAACATATTATGTATTGGGACATTCAGTGATCAGCACGTTGTCCCCAAGCGATAATGAGCCCGTTCTGACTTCCTAATTCGTTGATGTTATAAATCTTACTGTATAGGGGCAAGAATAAGCGCCTTGGCTTTCTTAAACCAAGGCGTTTACTTTTCTACCTGTTTACCAGACTAGCCTAGCGCTTCTTCTTGGCAGGTTTCTTATCAGCACTGGCCGATGCGCTCTCCTTCTCGCCGCTACCGCCGCTGGGGAAGTGCGCTCGCACCAGTTCCAGCAAGCCTTGGGTAGAAGCATCGAAGTCGGCAGCGTGGGCGTCGATACGCTCGCTTATTTCACCAGCGATACGCTTGCCGAGCTGCACGCCCCATTGGTCAAAGGAGTTAATATTCCAGATCACACCTTGGACAAAGACCTTATGCTCGTAGAGTGCAATTAGCGCGCCCAAGTTTTTTGGCGTTAGCTCGTCTAGCAGTAGCGTGCTGGAAGGGCGGTTGCCGGGGCAACTGTAGGGGTCGTGCTGGCTAAGCTCTTTGCTGTCCCCTTGGCTGCCTTCCATAAAGGCGTTGGCCTGGGCGAGCATATTGGTCAGCAGCGCAAAGTGGTGATCTTCTACGCCAGGCTCGGGTTTAAGCGAGGCGATAAAATCGATGGGCACGTAGCGGGTGCCTTGGTGCAGTAGCTGGAAGAAGGCGTGCTGACCGTTGGAGCCAGTTTGCCCCCAAACAATTGGGCCGGTTTTGTAGTTCACCGGGTGGCCGAAAATATCCACCGACTTGCCGTTAGACTCCATATCCAACTGCTGCAGGAAAGAGGGCAGTTGGTTCAGCGCTTGGTCATAGGGCACGATGGCTTGGGTTTCGGCACCAATAAAGTTGATGTACCAAACGCCAATCAGCGCCATTAGCACCGGCATGTTCTTGGAGAAAGGCGCATGGATAAAGTGGTTATCCATCTCATGTGCGCCTTCCAGCAGCTCAATAAAGCCCTCAAAACCTATCGAAAGTGCAATCGGCAGGCCTATGGATGACCACATTGAGTAGCGACCGCCTACCCAGGCCCAAAACTCAAACACGTTCTCTTCGCGAATACCGAACTCCATCGCCGCTTTGCGGTTAGTGGAAGCGGCAATAAAGTGCGCGCCCACATCGGCATCGTCGCCTGCGTTTTCGACAAACCAGCGCCGTGCGGTCTTGGCGTTGAGCAGCGTCTCTTGAGTAGAGAAGGTCTTGGTAGAGACTATAAACAGTGTGGTCGCAGGGTCGAGGCGCGAAAGCACCTTCTGAATATGGGTGCCGTCCACGTTGGAAACGAAGTGGAAGTGCAGCTCCGGATGGCGGTATTTAAGCAGCGCACGAACCGCCATATTAGGGCCAAGGTCAGAGCCGCCAATACCGATATTGACCACATCTTTAATGCGCTTACCGCTGTAGCCTTTCCACTCGCCACTGCGCACGGCTTCAGAGAACAGTTTGATCTGCTCGCGGGTGCGGGTGATCTCCGGCATAACGTCTTCGCCGTCTACATAGACCGGCTCGTCACCTAAGTGACGCAGAGCGGTATGCAGCACCGGGCGGTTTTCGGTGACGTTGATAATATCGCCGGAGAACATCTGGGCCCGGCGTTGTACTAGCGCAGAGTGGTCGGCCAGTTCAATCAGCTTGGTGAGCACCTCATCGGAGACATGATGTTTGGAGTAATCTAAAAACAGCCCACCCACCCGTAAACTCATCTTTTCAAAGCGCTGCGGGTCATTGGTGAAATAGTCACGAATGCGGTCGTTAGCGGTTTTGTCGCGCAGGCGTTCAAGCGCCTGCCAGGTAACACTACGAGTGAGCTGAAACATAGGACGATCCGTTTGTTATAAGTGAAGGTAGCGACCAAAAATGTGTTATGTAAAAATACTACATAAAAAGCACGAAAGAGTAGAGCGAGTTGATTATAAAAAGCGGGTTAACTGCGTAAGGCAACGAACTTTTAGGGCAGGCGCGTTTGCCTGCCCTTTGTTGTCGGAGTGGGTTAAAGCGTTAACTGGTGACGGCTACTTGAGCAGCGCCACGCTTGATAAATGCATAGCCTAGTCCCGTGACCAATGAGCCTGCCACAATTGCACCTAGGTAGAGCAGTGCTGGCGTGATGGCATTAGGAATCAGCAGTACAAAGATACCGCCATGGGGCGCCATCAGCTGTGCACCGACCAGCATAGAGAGTGCGCCGGTTAATGCGCCGCCCGCGATACAGGCTGGAATGACACGCAATGGATCTTTAGCGGCAAACGGAATCGCGCCTTCACTGATAAAGCATAGGCCGAGTACAAACGACGCTTTACCCGCTTCACGCTCAGGTTGAGAAAACTTATTACGCGCCACGAAGCTGGCAATACCCATACCAATAGCGGGCACCATGCCTGCGGCCATAATTGCCGCCATTGGGGCATAGGTTTGTGACGCCAATAAGCCAACGCCAAAGGTATAAGCGGCTTTATTGACTGGCCCACCCAAATCGAAGCACATCATCGCGCCTAACAAAATTCCCAACAGTACGGCGTTGGTGGAATCCATGGCCGCCAGGAAGCTGGTGAGACCTGCCATGATAGCGGCGACTGGTTCACCAATCACATAGATCATGACGAGGCCAGTGACCAGGCTGGCCACAAACGGAATAATCAGGATTGGCTTGAGGGATTCGACGCTGGAAGGCAGCTTAACGTAGCGGATAACCGCCAGGGCCACATAGCCAGCTAAGAAACCCGCCAAGATACCACCGATAAACCCGGCTTCAATATTAGCCGCGAGCATGCCGCCAATCATACCCGGCGCTATGCCCGGTCGGTCGGCAATGGAGTAAGCGATATAGCCAGCCAACACCGGGATCATCAGTGCAAAGGCGGTGCCGCCGCCGATCTGCATGAGCGCTGCGGCCAGGGTGCCCTCTTGTTCGAAAGCATCGATGCCGAACATAAACGACAGCGCAATCAGCAAGCCACCCGCGACTACCATCGGCAGCATGAAGGAAACGCCGGTGAGTAGATGCTTATAAACACCTTTCTCTTTCATTCCCTTGTTGTCGCTTGAGTCCTTGGTTGAGCTACTGTTTTCAAGCGCAGCGTTCTCCAGCGCTGCTTCAATGGTGAGGCGGGGCTTTTTAAGCGCATTGCCGGTAGAGGTGCGGTAAACACGTTTGCCAGCAAACCGTGAAGGGTCGACTTCGATATCACAGGCCAGTAGCACCACATCAGCCTGGGCAATTTCTTCCTTGGTTAAACGGTCTTGAGCGCCTACTGAGCCCTGGGTTTCCACGCGAATGGCATGGCCCATCGCTTTGCCGGCTTCCGCCAGCGCTTCGGCAGCCATAAAAGTATGCGCTACGCCGGTTGGGCAGGCGGTCACGGCAACAATTTTCTTCCCGCCTGCTGCACTGGAGGTAGCGGGCGTGGTTGAGCCTGTTGGCGCACTAAAGATCGGCGCTTCGCGCTTAGCCCGGGCAAGAAAGCCGTTGGGGTCAGGTAGGGCACTGGTAGTGGGCGCTTGGAATAAGCGCTTGCCTTCGAAGCGCTCGGCGGCTGGTATATGATCTGCGGCAACTACAATCAAATCGGCGTTGGCGATTTGCTCGGCGGTAGCGGCTTGCAGCGGGGCAATTTCGCCGTGCATCTCCACATGTACCGACCAGCCTTGGCGCTGGGCCGCTTGTTCCAGGCGCTTGGCAGCGAGGAAGGTGGTCGCCATACCGCTGGGACAGGCGGTAATCAGAATAATGTTCATAGCGTAGCTCCCTCGGTGATGGTGTCGTCAAGACGCCGTATCCGGGTGTGTTGTAAGAGTGAGTCGAAATCCGCAGCGTTAGGCTTGCCCACGCCGACATGGCGCACCGCCTCGGCTGAGAGTGCCGTCGCGAAGCGCAGGGTTTGTTCAGCGTCGTGCTGGTTAAGTAGCCCGTGGAGCATACCTGCGACAAAGGTATCGCCAGCGCATACCGTATTGGTTGCAGCCACCTTTGGCGGCGTGGCGTGCCACGCACCCTGGGCGTTAACCCACAGCACGCCTTCGGCACCCGCTGAAATTAGCGCGTGCTCCACACCGCTTTCATGCAGCCGCTTAGCGGCACTTAAGCGTGCCACCGCTGACGTCATTTCCTCACCCGCCCATTCGGCAAGTTCTGTTTCATTGGGTTTGACGCCCGCCGGGTGGGTCGCGATAGCAGTAGTGAGTGCCGGGCCACTGGTATCGACCCAGAGCGGAACGCCGCTGGCGTTTAAGTGCTTCAATAACTGGCTGAAATCCGCCAGCGAGAGGCCAGGGGGCAGGCTGCCGGACATCACTATTGCTTGTGGAGGTGTGGCCCCCGCCAGCTCGGCATCAAGCGTGGCAATTAACGCTTCCAAGTACACCGCCTCAATCGGCATGCCGGGGCCATTAATATCGGTGACGCGGCCACTCTGCTCGGCTAGCTTGGCGTTAATTCGGGTATTGCCAGGAACGCGCACAAAGGCATCGGTTACCCCCAGCTGTTGAAAAGCGAGTGCAAAAGGAGCGTCATTCTCGCTGCCTAAAAAGCCGCTGACCGTGACCTGATGGCCAAGACCAGCCAATACCCGTGCAACGTTGACGCCTTTGCCTGCGGCTTCCAGCTGCGCGCTGTTGGGCCGGTTTACGCTGCCCAGCACTAACGCCTCTAGATTAAAGGCTAAATCCAACGCTGGATTCAGGGTGATGCATAACACGCGAGCCATTAGCGCGCCTCCAGCGCATCGCGCACTTCGTCACTGGTGGCTTGTGAAAGGGCGAGCTGAGCGCTGGCCTGGGCCTCTGCAAGATCGAACTCTCGCAGGCGTGCTTTGACCAGCGGAATCTGTCGTGCACTGACGGAAAGCTCATCCACGCCGAGTCCTACTAACACCGGTATCGCCACGGCATCAGAGGCCAGCTCGCCACACACGCCGACCCACTTGCCTTGGCTGTGGGCAGCCGCCACGGTCATTTGGATTAACCGAAGTACGGCCGGGTGCAAGCCATCGGCCTGAGCTGAAAGCTCCGGATGGCCGCGATCAATCGCCAAAGTGTACTGGGTTAAATCGTTAGTCCCCACCGAGAAGAAGTCCACTTCAGCGGCAAGGCTTGGCGCCAGCAGCGCGCTTGAGGGGACTTCAATCATTACCCCAAGCTGCACATCGGTGGCGCGCTCGGAAGAGGGAATCTCCTGCATAAGTCGGTCGTAAATGGCTTTGACTGCGCGGAACTCCGCAATGTCTTTAACCATCGGCAGCATGATGCGCAAAGGGCTGTCTTTGCCGGCCATCAACAATGCGCGGAGCTGGGTTTCGAGAACGTCGGGTTGGGTCAGCGCCAAGCGAATACCGCGCAGGCCAAGGAAGGGATTGTCTTCCTGAGGAACTGGCCAGTAGGGCAGCGGTTTATCACCGCCGACATCTAAGGTGCGCGCCACCAGCGGGCGGCCATCTAATGCTTCAATCGCTTGGCGGTATTCGCCAATTTGGGTGGCTAAATCTGGGGCGCTGGCGTGAGCCATAAACAGGAATTCGGTACGCAGCAGTCCAACGCCTTCTGCGCCGCGCTCAACCGCATCAGCGGCGTGGGCGGTATTGCCGAGGTTGGCGGCGACCTCGATTCGGTGGCCGTCACGGGTTTGGGCGATATCAAAGCGGGTCTCCCAGGCGTCCGCTTCCCGCTGTTGCAACTCAGAAAGTTGTTTTTCGGCACGCTGTAGACGCTCTTCTGAAGGATTGAATGTTACCCGACCACGCTCACCGTCCAGAATCATCATACTGGCGTTGTTAAGTGCCATCACCGCTTGTCCGGCACCAACCACCGCAGGGATCCCCAAGGCGCGGGCTAGAATGGCGCTGTGGGCTGTAGCGCCACCGCGTACGGTGAGCAGACCGCGCACCCGGGAAGTGTCCAGCCGGGCTACATCGGAAGGGCCGATATCGTCCATCACCAGAATATAGGGGTGATCCGGCGGTTCAGGAAGGCTGACATCGCAGAGTACCCCCAGTACTCGGCGGCCCACATCGCGCAAATCGGCAGCGCGTTCGGCCAACAGGCGGTCGGCGAGCATCTCCTGGGCGTGGGCCGCGGTTTCAATCGCCTCCCACCAGCCTGCTTCTGCTGATCGGCCTTCACGTATGGCATCGCTAGCGGCGTGGTAAAGCTCGGGGTCATCCAACATCTCTTCGTGCATTGAGAGAATGTCCGCCACCTCGCTACCCGGTGCATTGCGCACTAAGGCCTGCAGTTGGGTGGCACCCTCTTTTAGCGCTGCGCGCAGACGGCAAAGTTCATGCTCTGCATCTTCAGCATGCTGAGAGTAGTCAAACGTCAGCGGCCGAACAACAAACACTGGTGCGATGGCCAAGCCGGGGGAGGCGGCCACACCGGTATGGGGAGTGTCGGCACTGAGGGGAACCATGTCCGCTTTCGGCGCAGTGTTCATTTGCTCGCTGTCGCGGCCGCCGTCAAAGGGCGTGACTTTCTCGCCTAAACCAGACTCAATGGCGTCGGCTAAGGTATTTAATGCGTGATCTGCCTGCTCACCTTCGGCTGAAAGTACTAGCCACTGGCCGCGCCGGGCGCCTAAACCGATGACTTTGGTTAAGCTTGCCGCTGAAACAGGGGTGGCGCTGCCTTCTTCTAAACGTACATTAATCGCTATTGCCTGAGCGCGGGCCGCTTGCACCAGTTGTTTCGCTGGGCGTGCATGTAAGCCATGAGGGTTAAGGATACGTACCCGGCGCGTTTGCGTGCTGGCGGTTTCACCCGCTAGCAGCGCCAGTAGCTGATCACTATTGCGGCTAAGCAGAGTGTCGCTGGCACCGCTATCCAAGAGTGCCATCAGTTGTTCCAACAGTGGGCGATGGGCATCGCCATGGGCCGCTAGGCAAAAAAGCGCATGCACCGGGTATCCGGCGCTTTCTAGCGAGTGATCGGCAGGCGTGACGACCCCTAGCGCGGGTTGATTCACCCCCTGCGAACTGCTCGCCAACCACAGTCCTTTGCCCAGCCAGGTAGGTTCAACAGTGGCGACGGCGCTAATAAAGCTGTTATCGACGCAGCCGCTTTGACGCAAACGGGCGGCGGCAGCAAGTGCTAGCTCTTGTGGGTCGCGAGCGGGAAAGTTGACGCACAGCGTGTCGGTATCCAGGCGTGGCGTAAGGGTTGGCTTAGAGAGCAGGCGCGCTACATCGGCCGCGGAGGTGGCGTTCGCTAGCAGTTCGGAAACGCCTTCGCGATCCAGCACGTGGGTAAGCTGGCGGAGAATATCCAAGTGTTCATCGTTTTGTGCCGCAATAGCGACCAGTGCATGCACACGTTGGCCGTCGTGCCACTCAATGCCTTGGGGAAACTGGAGTACCCTGACGCCGGTGTGTTTAACATACTGACGGCTTTCCTGTGTTCCGTGGGGGATGGCAATGGCGTTGCCTAGGAACGTTGATGACTGCGCCTCGCGGGCGTGTAGGCCGTCGCGGTATTCGGCCTCAACTAATCCGGCTTCTACCAACGCTTCAGCAGCACTGTCCAGGGCGGTTTGCCAGCTGTCTGCATGGCGGCCTAACAAGATGTCATCGTGGCCGAGTGTTAACATAGTGCTCTCCTGTAAACGCGTTCAGGTAACGTTTTATGACGATTTATCCGCGCTGCACCCCAATTCATTATGGGGCTAAACACTTGGTCGTAGATGCCGTTAGGCTGGCTGGATGAATCGTGTCACCTGTGTATAGTGGCTATGCTGAATCGATTCACTTTATGACACAAGTGCTGCGTGTTTAGACTTTGGTCGGGTAAATGGAAACTTGCCAATAAACGCCACATTTGACAACAACATAGCTACACCAAGAGGAATCCGCATGACACTTGCTGATATTGCTCGACTGGCCGGCGTTTCCCGTACCACCGCCAGTTATGTGATTAATGGGCAGGCCGAGCAGCGGCGTATCAGTACGGCAACAATTGAAAAAGTGATGGCCGTGGTGCGTCAGCACCGGTACCACATTGATCCTCAAGCGGCTGCACTGCGTCGCGGAGCTAGCCGCCTTATTGGGCTTATCGTGCCCGATTTGGAGAACATCAGTTACGCACGGTTAGCGAAGCGTTTAGAGCGCGGCGCCCGAGAAAAGGGCTATCAGTTACTGATCGTAAGCTCGGATGACTGTGCAGAGAGTGAGCGTGCGCTAGCCCTGGCACTGCGTGCGCAGCGCTGTGAGGTGTTGATAACTGCCAGTTGCCTGCCCGGCGACGACAGCTTCTATGCTGATTTAGTGCAGGAAGGGTGGCATGTGGTGGGGATGGATCGGGGCTTAAATCCGACCTTATTTGCCAGTGTGGTGAGTAATGACCGAGAGGCGGCGCACTCCTTAACCCTCTCGGTGATCAGTGAGTCTACCCACCGTATTGCTTGGCTTGAAGCGATGCCGGAGCTGTCGATTAGCCGTGAACGGCGGGCAGGCTTTCAGGCGGCCTTAAAAGGGAAGGCTATTGAGCCGCTCTATTTAAGCGGTTCGCACTATGAGCGCAGCGAGGGGGCGCGTTTAGCGGCCCAGCTGTTAGATGAGCAGGGCGGCGCTGATGCGCTGGTGACTGCATCTTATGCGTTATTGGAAGGTGTATTTGATGTGTTCCTGGAGCGGGGAGGCTTACCTGAAGATATTCGTTTGGCCACCTTTGGTGACCACCGCTTGCTGGACTTCCTTCCTCAGCCGGTAAACTCTGCATTGCAGGATTATGATCGTATTGCCGAGCTCACGCTGAATTGCGCGTTAACGGCTATGAATGGCCATGATGCCCATGGTTTGCAGGTGGTGGCCCGCCACCTGCATACCCGCAGGCTTGAGCGTTAAACCGTTCTTGCTTGCGCCCAGGCGTTGGCGTCAGGGATCAGCATCTCATAGCTTTCACTTAGATAAGGCGAGGAAACCAGGAAGTCTGCGCTGGCTGCATTGCAGGCGACAGGGACATTCCAGAGCGCTGCCAAGCGCAGCAGGGCTTTCACATCCGGGTCGTGAGGCTGGGGTGAGAAGGGATCCCAAAAGAAGATCAGAACATCAAGGCGCTGCTCAGCAATCCTTGCACCAATCTGCTGGTCACCGCCCAAAGGGCCGCTCATGAGACCCTCAACGTCCAGTCCCAGTGCATCTTTAAGCCGCTTGGAAGTGGTGCCCGTGCCAATCAGTGTGTGCTGGCTAAGTGTCTCCTGCCAGCGGGTTGCCCACTCCAGCATTTCACTCTTCTTGCCATCATGGGCTATCAGCGCAATACGTTTACGCGCTTGCAAGGTGCGGATAGTTTGACGAGGCGGTTGTGCATCACTCATGGCGTAACCCTCTTACTTGAATCGGCTTCGCGAATCAGTTTTTAGTATTGGACGACAATACTGTTTATATAGTAATTTTACTACATATTGGGTGATTAATAGTCTGCTGGGGCGATTGTAACGTTAAATATCGACCTGATGATGCTTAAATACGTATTTTTAGTAATTTTTTTACTGAATGTAACGCCTGCTAAAATCGATTGAGGAGCCATCATGATAATAAGAGTTGCGATTAACGGATTTGGCCGTATTGGCCGCAATGTACTGCGCGCCCTCTACGAAAACAGCTACCGTGACCGTATTCAGGTCGTTGCTATTAATGATTTAGGCGACCCGTCGTTAAATTCGCACTTGTTGCGACATGACACGGTGCATGGACACTTCCCCTTTAAAGTAGAGCACGATGCTGAAAGCATCACGGTGGATGGGGATCGTATTGCGATTTCATCGGAGCGCGACCCGGCACAGCTTCCCTGGGCATCAATGAACATTGATTTGGTCATGGAGTGCACCGGGCTATTTACCAAGCGTGAAGCGGCGGCTAAGCACATTTCTGCGGGGGCTAAGCGCGTGTTGATCTCTGCACCCAGCCCCGACGCCGATGCCACCATTGTGTACGGTGTCAATGATGATGTGTTGACCGCTGAGCATACGGTGGTGTCTAACGCTTCCTGCACCACCAACTGCTTGGCACCGGTGGCCAAAGCGTTGAACGACGCGGTAGGCATCGAGAATGGTTTGATGACCACCGTGCACGCTTACACCAACGATCAGAATCTTTCCGATGTTTATCACTCTGATCCGTACCGGGCGCGAAGTGCCACGCACTCAATGATTCCGACCAAAACCGGCGCTGCAGCAGCGGTGGGATTGGTGCTGCCGGAGCTGGCGGGCAAGTTTGATGGTCTGGCCGTTCGCGTGCCGGTGATCAACGTTTCGCTAGTGGATCTCACCTTTACTGCCGGGCGTGACACCAGCAAAGAAGAGATCAACGCCATTGTTGAGAAAGCCGCGGCTAACTCGCCGGTATTGGCAGTGAATGCCGAACCACTGGTCTCTATCGACTTCAATCACGACGCTAACTCATCGACCTTTGATGCCAATCATACCCGTGTGAATGGCCGCCTAGTCAAAATCATGGCCTGGTACGACAACGAGTGGGGCTTCTCCAACCGCATGCTGGATACCGCACTGGCTATGCAGGCGACGGTTAAGTAAACAAACTTTGCTAAGGGCAGGTATCGCCCAGCAGCAGCTCGGTTTGCAGCAGCTGTTGGGCAAGGGGGACGCGGCCCAGAATCATCTGCGCCGCCACCCGCCCTTTACCCACGCTATCCTGGCGAACCGTGGTTAACCGCGGTGCCCGGTATTGCCCTTCGGCAATGCCGTCAAAGCCGGTGATACGTAATTCCTCGGGTACCCGAATCCCACGCTGTTCGGCCAGCGTCAGCGCCGTGAGTGCAATCCGGTCAGACATGCACAACAACAGGTCAGGACGCTGTTCTTCAGGCTGATCAAGGATCTCGGCAATGACCGGCGCGCATACCTCAAAGGTATTCTCCTCAATATTCCACAGCGGTACCTGATCGGTATCCACGCCTTTCTCGCCAAGCGCAGTATGAAACCCTTCCAGACGAGCGCGGCTAATCGTACTGGTGTTGGGTAGTAGGGTGTGTTCGGGGGTAACACGGCCGTTGCAGGCCTCTTTGGTTAAGCGCAGGTTGATGATCGCGGGCCGTTTAGGTGGTGCGCGAAGCGCATGCAGGGCGATTTTATAGCTGGCAGCGGTATCATCGATATGCACTGTGGGGCAGCCTTCAATATCAAAATCTACGGCTACCAAGGTGCGCTGGGTGGGCAGTTCATCCAACAGTTTATTGTTGGGCATAAGCCCATAGACAATAAAACCATCGGCGATATTGGCGGATCCTGGCGGCTGTGATGCGTGGCCGCGTCCAGGCAGTAGCAGCAGTGTATGGCCATGGGCATCGAGCACTTCGGCAACCCCGGAGAGAAACTCGCTGGCCACGGCATCGTTCAAGCTGTACGTCAGGCTTTCCGCAAGAATCACCGCAATAATCCGCGAACGGCCTGTGCGCAGGCTGCGCGCCTTGGCATCGGGGCCGCTGTAACCCAGCCGTTTGGCCTCTTTAAGTATCCGTTCGCGTAGCGTCGGTGAAAGCTGATCCGGGCGGTTAAACGCATTGGAAATCGTCGCGGTGGAAACGCCGAGCGCTTGTGCAAGATCCTTTAGTGTCATCCGGCGGTGAACAGTCACGGTGAGTCCTTTGCAGGCTAATTATAGTAATGGCACGCGCAAGCATAGCGACCCTCTTGCGCTGTTGCTACCCAATGATAAATGAAGGGGAGGCTATGCACATCCAGAGGGTCGCTCATTGCTGCAGGTTAGCCGAAGTGGCCAGTTAAGCTGCCGCGCGCTGAGCCACGCTGGGCAGTGCGTCACCGCTTTGATTAAATAAGTGTACGTAGTCAGCGTCGGCGACTAGCGAAACCTGCTGCCCCTCCTTCCACTGACTGGGTGCTTCACTGCGATGTATAAGCAGTATGTTGCCCTCTTTTGGCTCAAGGTAGACGTAAACCTCATTGCCCAGGTATTCCACGTTGACGATGTCGAAGCAGTTATTTCCGGCGGGGGCGGCTAGTCTCATATGCTCGGGACGCACGCCGATGGTCAATGGTTCGCCGTTACTCAACTGCTGAGCATCCTGAGGCAGGGCCAATTCGCCAATTCCTGTTGACCGCACACGGCAGCCGTTGGGGTCGCTGGCCATCAGTTCTGCGGGCATAAAATTCATGGTGGGAGAGCCAATAAAACCCGCTACAAACTTGGTCGCTGGGCGCTGGTAAAGTTCGTGGGGGCTACCGACCTGTTCAACGTGGCCGCCATTGAGCACCACAATTTTATCGGCCAGGGTCATGGCTTCCACCTGGTCGTGGGTAACGTAGATCATGGTGGAACCCAGGCGATTGTGCAGCCGGGCAATCTCGTTGCGCATCTGTACCCGCAGCGAGGCATCCAGGTTGGAGAGCGGCTCGTCAAATAGCAGAATGCGCGGCTCGCGCGCCATGGCACGGCCCATGGCCACCCGCTGGCGTTGACCGCCAGAGAGCGCTTTAGGCTTACGGTGCAGTAGCTCTTCCAACTGCAGAATCTTGGCGGTGGTCATCACCCGCTCGTGCACCGTCTCTTTGGCGGTTTTAGCCAGCTTCAGGCCAAAGGCCATATTGTCGTAAACGGTCATATGCGGATAGAGCGCGTAGGACTGGAATACCATGCCGACGCCGCGCTCCCGGGGCGGTAAGTCGTTAACCACGGTTTCGCCAATGCACAGGTCGCCATCGCTAATCGACTCCAAACCGGCGATCAGGCGCAAAAGCGTCGACTTGCCGCAGCCGGAAGGGCCTACGAACACCACAAACTCACCGTCGCCAATATGTAGATCCACATCGTTAATAATGTGATCACGGCCAAATACTTTATTGACCTTGTTTAAGGTAACGCTTGCCATAGGTGACTCCTTGCCGACCTTAACGTTTATGCGCTACCAGGTCGGCTTGTTGTTGTGTGCGGTTGTATGCGATTAACGCTGATGGGCGGCACGCATAAAGGCTGCTTGGTACGCGGGCAGGGTTAAGCTGTCGCCGTCGCGCTGGCTACTAAAACCGTGGCCTTCCATATCACTTTCAATGGGTAAGGGCAGAGAAACAGTTTGCGTTTCGGCGCTAAGGTTGAAAACACACAGCAGCGTCTCATCGCCTTTCTGACGGGTAAAGCCAAGCAGCGTTTCGCCTACATCGACCAGTGTTAAGTCGCCATCGAACAGCGCCGCGTGTTGGCGGCGGAAAGCCAGCATACCGCGCACCGCATTCAAGGTGGAGTTGGCATCATCCTGCTGACGGCTAACCGCCAGGTCACGGTGACTGGCTTCCATGGGCAGCCATGGCTCTACCTGGGAGAAACCACCTTGTGGGCTATCGCTCCAGGGCATTGGCGTGCGGCAGCCATCGCGACCTTTGAATTCCGGCCACAGCACCTTGCCGTAAGGGTCTTGAATGCGTTCAAAGGGCACATCCGCTTCCGGCAGGCCCAGCTCTTCGCCTTGATAAAGGCACACACTGCCACGTAGCGAAAAGAGCATGGCCAGTATGACTTTGGGATAAGCACGGGGGTCTTCCCCCGCACCCCAGCGGGTGGCGCTGCGTACCACGTCGTGGTTCGAGGTTGCCCAGCAGGGCCAGGCATCACCCGCCAGACGCTGGAAGCGTTCGATTACTTCCCGCAAGTAGCGCGCAGAGTGGGGCTTGTTGAGTAGATCAAAGGTGTAGGCCATGTGCAGTTTATCGCCACCGGCGGTGTACTCGGCCATGCGCTCAAGTGGGTTGTCGTCACCGATTTCACCTACGGTGGTCGTGCCGGGGTACTCATCCATCAGCGCCCGCAGGTCTTTGAGGAAGTCGAGGTTTTCCGGGCGGCTAAGATCATACACATGGCGCTGCCAGGTGTAGGGGTTGGCTTCCGGTGCGCCCAGGGTTTTGGCTTCGCCTGTCGGCACTGGCGGATTGTCCCGCAACTCGGCATCGTGGAAGTAGAAGTTAACGGTATCCAGGCGGAAACCGTCCACGCCCAGATCCAACCAGAAGCGCATATTATCCAACTGCGCTTGACGGGCTTCCGGGTTATGGAAGTTGACATCCGGCTGGCTGGTCAAAAAGTTATGCAGATAGTACTGCTGGCGGCGTGAATCAAACGTCCACGCTGGGCCACCAAAAATCGACAGCCAGTTATTGGGTGGGGTGCCATCCGGTTTGGGGGCGGCCCATACAAACCAATCAGCCTTTGGATTGGTACGATCCTGGCGGCTCTCTTGAAACCAAGTGTGCTGGTCAGAAGTGTGGCTAATCACCTGGTCAATCATCACCTTTAGACCCAGAGAGTGGGCCTTTGCCAGCAGTTCTTTAAAGTCATCTAAAGTGCCAAACATCGGGTCGACATCGCAGTAGTCGCTGATGTCATAGCCGAAATCGAGCATAGGCGAGGTGAAAAATGGCGATAGCCAGATACCGTCCACGTTTAGAGAGGCAACGTAATCCAGCTTTTCGGTAATGCCTTTAAGGTCGCCGATACCGTCGCCGCGGCTGTCCATAAAGCTGCGCGGGTAAATCTGATAGATAACGCCACCGCGCCACCAGAGTGTGTTGTCTTGCAGTGTATTTGTCTGCATTGGGGAATCCATAACTGACATAAAAAATCCTTAGCCTTTAACGGCGCCTGCGGTCAGACCTGACACAATGCGGCGTTGGAAAATAATCACTAAAACAACCAGCGGTACGGTGACCACTACCGAGGCGGCCATAATCGGCCCCCAAGGCAGTTCATAGGCGCTGCCGCCCGACAGCAGCGCGATGGCGACAGGCACCGTGCGCTGGGTGTCGGTGAGGGTGAACGTAAGGGCGAACAGAAACTCGTTCCAGGCGGCGATAAAGGCGAGAAGCCCGGTGGTCGCCATGGCAGGCCACATCAGCGGCAGAAATACCTTGGTGATCGTCACCCAGGGGGTGGCGCCATCCATAATCGCGGCCTCTTCCAGCTCCATGGGTAACTGCTTCATAAAGGTGGTGAGTACCCAAACGGTGAACGGTAGGGTGAAGATGGTGTAGCTTAAAATCAGCCCGGCGGGATTGTTGTAGAGGTTGAGCGCACGAATGACTTCAAACAGCCCAGAGAGCACTGCCACCTGGGGAAACATCGACACGCCCAGAATCACCAATAGCACGGTGGAGCGACCTCGGAAGCGCACCCGGCCCAGAGCGTAAGAAGCCGTAATGCCGAGCAGCAGGGCGATAAATACCACGCTAAACGCCACCACTATCGAGTTGAAGATAGCGCGTAGGAAGCTGGTTTGGCTGAAAATATGGATGTAGTTATCAAAGTTCCAGGAAGAGGGCCAAAGCTCTACCCGAAACAGATCGCTAGAGGGTTTTAACGAGGTGACCACCGCGTAGTAGAAGGGGAACACGGCGTATAGCATGATCAGGACAATTAATGCCCAAAAACCGATACGCTTGGCAATTTTGCCCAGTTGACGAGTCGTCATCAGTCACCTCCCAATTGGATTTGTTTACGCCCCATGTAGAGGTAGGCGATGGTGGCCAGGGCGATGATCAAGAACAGCAGCGTAGAGGCGGCGCTGCCGTAACCCACGTCCTGAAATTCGACCAGCTGCTGGCGGGCGTAGACTGACATCGACATGGTGCTGGTGGAGTTGGAGGTCAGCACGTAGATCACATCGAAAACCCGCAGTGCATCCAGTAGTCGGAATATCACCGCGACCATCAGCGCCGGGGTAATCAGCGGCAGCGTGACCTTGAAGAACACCCGCACGGGGTGAATGCCATCTACTTCTGCGGCTTCGTAGCAATCTTTGGGCAGCATCTGTAGTGCGGCGAGCACCAGCAGGGCAACGAAGGGAATGGTTTTCCACACATCGACCATAATCACCGCCCACATGGAGTAGGTGGCGCTGGCGGTCCAGGCAATCGGGTTATCAATAATGCCGACGTTCATTAACAGGTGGTTAATGATGCCGAACTGATCATTAAGCATCCACGCCCACATCTGTGCCGACACAATGGTGGGAATGGCCCAGGGGATCAGCACGGCAGCGCGCACAATCACCCGACCCTTAAACTCGGCATTAAGAATCAGCGCGACAATGACGCCAAAGATGACTTCTAGCGTTACCGATACCACCGAGAAGTAAACGGTGTTCCACACCGATCGCCACCAAATAGGGTCGGCCAGTACCCCATACCAGCGGCCATCTTCGTAAACTAAATAGTTTTCAAAACCGATTAAATTGGCCGCCCCCAGGTCAGACAGCGATGCATCGGTAAAGCTGAGAAAAAAGGTGCGTACGAGCGGCCAGCCTGCGACCAGCGTCAATGCAATTAGCATTGGGGCTAAAAACAGCCAAGCGGCTTTGACCCGCTGACGGCGTACTTTGGTGCCACGGCGTGGCGCAGTCGCTAAAGAACGCGCCCTGGCGGGCGCGTTTTCTTGCTTGATGGAGGTCGACATAGCTCAGGCTCCGGGGTTACCAGTTACGACGCTTCAAACGAGCCAGCTCAGCTTCAAGGTCAGCGACCGCCTGGGTGCCATCCTTAGTGCCAGAAAGTACATCGTGGGAAGTGCTGAAAAACGCGTTGCTCACCCGTCCATAGGCATCGCCCGTAGGCGCAGAGGGGCGGGCGACCGCGTTAACAAAGGTTTCGTAAAGCGTGCCAAAGAAGGGCACTGCCTCAAGCACTTCATCATCCTGGTAGAGCGCATCGATTGTCGGGTTGTAAGAGGCTTGAATGGCGCGACGCTTCTGCTCCTCTTCGCCGGTCAAAAAAGCGACCAAGTCGACGGCAAGCTCAGGGTTGTCACTGTAGCGTGAAACGGCAAGGTTCCAGCCGCCCAGGCCAGCAGCACTTTGGCCATTTTCGCCGCCAGCGGGTAGCTGGGTAACGCCTACTTTGTCGCGCACATCGCTATCGTCGCTTTGTGCCAGCGCCCAGGCGTAGGGCCAGTTGCGCATAAACACCGCATTGCCGCCCTGGAAGACGCCCCGCGCCTCCTCCTCGGTGTAGTTGAGTACGCCGTCTGGCGCGATATTGCCAATCCAGGAAGCCGCGAGATCAAGCGCCTCGGCAGCGTGTTCGTTATTAATGCTGACCTCGCCATCCGCTTCTACTACTGTGCCACCGCCAAAGCTGGCGACCCACTCCAGGGCGTTAACGGTTAATCCCTCGTAGGCACGGCCCTGGAATACAAAGCCCTGCATGCGATCGTTGCCCTCGGCGCGTTCGGCGTCTTTAATTTCACGGGCAATCTCAGTGAGCTCTTGCCAGGTGGATGGCGCTTCATGACCGTACTTTTCCAGCAGATCTTCGCGATAGTAGAGCACGCCAGCATCGGTAAACCAGGGCATGGCGACTAAGCGGTCATCAATGGTGTTATTGGTGACGATGGCTTCAAAGTGCCCGGCAGCGGCGTCTTCGCCCAGCACTTCGCGCAGATCAAGCAGGTGGTTGGCGAGCAAGCCAGGCCATACCACATCGATCTGCATCACATCGATATCGCTGGAGTTGGCCGATAGAATCTGCTGATAGAGCGAAAGGCGCTCGGTGGAAGAGTTTGGGGTGGAAACGACATCAACAGTGTGGCCGGTTTTCTCTTCCCACGCGGCCACACCCTCTTGGCAAAGGGTTAGCTCAGCGCCTACCGCGCCGCAAGAAATGGTTAGATCGGCTGCTTGGGCGTAGCTGTGCATTCCAGCGGTGCTGGCCAGTGCGATGGCGGTAGTGATTAAGGTTTTTTTCATAATGGCGTACCTCGGCGTTTATTGTTGTGGTTGGCGTTACATCGATTATGGCGCTAAACGGCTTACTTAATCGATTAAGATCATGCCGCTCAGTTAGCCGTTTTGGCGCAGCAAGTTCAATAGCGACTTTTGTCTAATGGGTTTATTTTGGGTAACGCTAATTAAACAGATTGACTAAATAAGTCCTTAGACATTGGTCGTTAATTAGCAATTGGTGGTTGGTAATTACTCTCTTAATCGATTAAGTTTTGGCTACCTTTCCTTAAGCATCGTGGCGTTTAGCAGCAAAGCCACTACCCCCTGGGCGAACCGTGCAAGGGAAGTGTGATCGATTCGATCTTAATCGATTTAGATAAAAGCGCTTACGAGCAGGCGCTTATAAACAGCCGCTTGCCAATAACAATAGGGTATTCAAAACAATGCACAAAATGACATTTAAAACGCCGTTAGCAATTGCTATTGCCACCGCCAGCTTAGGGATAAGCGGTGTCGCTTCGGCACAGATGACCATGGAGCAGCGCTTTGCCGAGCTGGAAGCCCGCATCGAAGCAGCGGAACAGCGCGCCGATGACGCCGAGCGCCGTGCCGAAATTGCCGAGCAATCCCAGGCGACCGGCGTGGCTACAGAGAGCGACGCGGAGATTGAAGAGCGTCTGGCGCGCGTTGAGCGTCAAGCCAGTGGCGAAGAGGGTTTTTCGTTTAACGTCTATGCACGCTCCGGTTTGCTGTTAGGGGAAGATCGCAAAAGCATTGATGGTGGTCCATACGTAACCCCTGCAGGGCCTCTTGGCGGCGCTGTGGGCCGGTTAGGTAATGAGCCGGATACCTACACTGAAGCGATCCTTAACTATCGCATGCAACATGATAATGGCGCTAAAGCCCGCTACACCACGATGCTGGCAGCGGGAACCAACTCAAGCAACGATTGGGTAGGGGACGACACTAACCTAAACGTACGCCAAGCGTATGCTGAGTTTAGCGATCTGCCGAGCTTTACCGGCGCATTCGAAAACGCTTCGATCTGGGCAGGTAAACGCTTTGACCGCGATAACTTTGATATTCACTGGCTCGATAGCGACGTTGTTTTCCTCGCCGGTACCGGTGGTGGTGTCTACGATGTGCAGCTCGCTGACAACTGGAAATCCAACTTCTCTCTGTACGGCCGAAGCTTCAGCGACTACCCCGTGGTTAATCGGGAAAACCCTGGTCTAGATGGCAACAGCGACACGGATAACCTTATTCTTACCACTAATAATTACTTCGGTAATTGGCAGGTAATGGCCAACGCCATGTCGGCGGCCGACAACGATGAACGCGATATTGGCGTGGGCCAAACCGCCGCCGATAGCGGTTGGCACACCATGGTCGCGTACCACGGCGATAGCTTTTTCGGCATGGGCGAGGGTAACTTTAAAGCGGCTGTGCTACACGGTCAGGGCTTAGGTGCTGAGGTGAAAGGGCTCGGTAGCAGCGGTGATTTAACCGAAGACGCCACGGCGACAAGGCTGGCCGTTTACGGTACCACCTACCTTGCCCCACAGTGGCGTATTGCCCCTTCGGTACTGGCAGAAGTTAGCGATGATCGCTTTGCCGATGGAGACAGCTACACCTGGGCAACGCTTAATATTCGTCTAGCCAACGAAATTACCCAGAATTTTGAAATGCAGTATGAAGGTAGCTACCAATATATGGATCTTGATCCAAATGGCTTTAGTGGCCGTGAGGCAGTCAGTGGTAACTTCGGTAAATTCACTATCGCACCGACCTTTAAACCTGAAGTGGGTGGTTTCTGGAAACGTCCTGAAATTCGCCTGTTTGCTTCTTATACTGATTGGGACGCCGAGCTAAACGGCTATACGACAGAAGACTCTTTTGGTAACGATGGCTTTACCGGCGGTCAGTGGAGCTTCGGGCTGCAGTCAGAAATATGGTTCTAAACGATGCAAGTTGATTGATCCGTTACCTGTTTCTTCTCCAATGCATTTTGCCCGCGCTCTGTCGCGGGCTTTTTTATTCGTTTCAGGAGGGGGCATGTCACTGCTGCAGGAAAAGCTAAAAGCACCCTTGCTGCCGCTAGGCGTAGTAGCAAGGCCGCGGCTGAATGATTATTTCGCCTTAAATGAGCTCACTCGGTTGCTAATGGTGCAAGCACCCTCGGGCTATGGCAAAACCACGCTGCTCGCCGAACGGCTACCGGCTCTGGAGCAAGAGGCGGCCTGGCTCCGCCTTGATCCGCGCGATAATCAGCCCGAACGCTTTTTAAGCTACTGGCAAGCAGCCATTAATGCGCTACTGAAAGAGTCTGCGCCGCTATCACCGGTGGCTGCAGAGGCAGAGTGCGTTGAGCAATTGGAGCACTGGCTGGGCGAATTGCCTGAGCAGCGCTCGCCGTGTCGATTGGTGGTAGACGCGTTTGAGCATCTTACCCACCCCGATATTTTAGCGGGGCTTGCCCACTGGCTTCGCCACCAGCCCCCTTGGCTGACGCTTACGCTGACCAGCCGCTCGCGTCCTGGGTTAGGGCTAGCGAGTCTGCGCTTACGCGGTGAGCTGGAAGAGATTGACTTAAGCACTCTGGCCTTCGATAGCGAAGAAGCGCACACCCTCTGCGCTGAGCAGCTTAGCTTCCCGCCCACCCGGGTAAGCCTTGAGCGGGCGCTGCGTAGAAGCGGCGGCTGGGTAATGGCGCTTAACTGGCTGGTGGAGAGAACTACCACCCGAGCCGGGTTTGATGCGCTGGTCGAGCGATTATACGGCGGGCACCCCGACTTTGTGGCCTGGTTTGATGAGCTAATGGCAGAGGCATTGCCGCTCAACGAGCGCGAGCTGATGCTGCAGCTAGGGGTGCTAGAGCGTTTCTCCCCTGAACTAATGGCCCGCCTGCTGGAAGGGGAGCGATTAACCCAGCGGCTTGAAGCCTTTGAGCAAGCGGGGCTATTTATTGAACGACCAGACCCGCATGCTCAGTGGTACCGCTTTCAACGGCTGTTTGGTGAGTACCTCCGACATCGCCGTCATGAGCTTAGTTTGGCCACCCAACGAGTACTCCACCAGCGCGCAAGCCAGGCATGGCTTGCCTTGAACGATCCGATAATGGCTCTGCGCCAGGCGATACTCGCCGAGGCACCCGATGACGTGGCAAGCCTACTGACCACCCAAGGGCCCGCCTTGCTGGCAAGCGGTGCCTATGCACTTTTGGCCAAGGGTTTCGCACTGCTCGGTGAGCCACGGCTCTCTATCAGTCCGGAGCATACACTGCTCTATGGCTGGGTCTCCCATGCTCAGTTTCAGTTTGATATTGCCGCACGCGTGATTGGCTGGATTGAAGCGCAGTTGCACGCGCCAGAGTGGCAGCTGCTTAGCGCTGAATTCGCGACGCTGCGCGCTCAGTTGGCGATTAATCAAGGCAACGCCGAGCGCGCCGCACCGCTGGCCGAGCAAGCGCTAGCCGTGCCCGCCCGCTATTTAGCTTCCACGCCGCTGACTGCCACCGCTATCTTGAGCGAGGCGCGCTTTGTGCTGGGCTATTTGGAAGAGTCGCTGCAGCGGGTGCGCGAGGTAGAGCGCCAGGCCCGCCAGCGTGACGATCACCAACTGCTGCTCTGGTCGTTTTGTCATCAGTCGGAGACGTTGGTGGCGCAGGGGCGCCTACAGGCCGCCTACGATATTCAGGAGCGTGCCTTTGCGCATTTGGAGCGTGCCGAGCTCGAACATCTGCCTGTGGCGGAGTTTCTGTATCGCATTCGCAGCCAGGTGCTGTGGGAGTGGCACCGGCTGGACGAAGCCGAGCAGGCTGCGCTGAAAGGGATCGCCGTGCTGGATAATCAGGGTGAGCGCTGGACACTTCAGTGCCATATCCAGCTCGCCAAAGTCGCCCAAAGCCGCGGCGACCAGGCTCAGTGCGCTGACCACATTCGGCGGCTGCGTAAAATCCTTGCCGAAGGCGATTACCATATCGACTGGGTCGCCAATGCCCACGCCACCCTGCTGGCCTGGTGGCACTCCACCCAGGACTTAGATGCGGTAGAGCGCTGGCGCCAGGAAGCGCCGGTCCCCATCACCGAAGGGGCCACCAACCACTTTTCCCAGTGCAATGTGCGCAACCACGCCCGGGCGCTCACGCTGCTGGGGCGCTTTGATGAAGCCTGCACACTATTAGAGGCCCTTGAAGTGCACACCCAGCGCTTGGGGCTGGTCACGGATGCGAACCGTAACCAGCTCTGCTTAGCCGCAGCGGCGTGGCATGCAGGAAGAGAGGAGCATGCCTGCCAGCATATGCATCAAGCGCTGAGCTTGGCTTCCCGCACCGCCCTAGTGGGCAGCTTTCTGCGTTTGGGCAAACCGCTAGGGGAGTTGCTGAATAGGTTGCTCAACAGCGGCACCTTGGATGCCTTAGAGCAGGCCAGGGCAGAGCGTTTGTTGGCGCTGGCAGGCCGCCAGAAAGATTTTGGCAGTGCCCGACGCTTAATGCTGGATGAAACGGTGATCGCCGATATTGTCGCCCGGCCCGATGTGCCCGAGCTGATCCGCACCTCGCCGCTCACCCGCCGGGAGTGGCAAATCCTGGGACTAATTCACGCTGGGCTTTCAAATGAGCAGATCGCCGAGCAGCTGTCGGTGGCGCCTACCACCATCAAAACCCATATCCGCAGTCTCTATCAAAAGCAGAATATTCGACGCCGCGACGAAGCGATTGCCCTGGCGGGGCAGTTGCTGGCGCATATTCAGGGGGAATAAGTCGATAGACGGGCTACTCCTAACGCCTACGCCCAGCGTCACCCTGGGGGGAGGATTTTATCTTGTGAGTAACCCTGCATCATGCCAAGTAATCAGCAAAAACTATGTCAAGAACTGTGACAAGAACTATGGCAAGGACAAAACAATGATGCAGACACCCTCTACTTCCCACTACGTTGGCAGCCAAGGGGCTGACTGGTGGCGCGGCGCCGTGATTTATCAAATCTACCCGCGCAGCTTTATGGACAGCAACGGCGACGGCATTGGCGACTTAAAAGGCGTGATCGATAAGCTCGATTACATCGCCTCGCTTAACGTCGATGCGATTTGGCTGTCGCCGTTCTTCACCTCGCCGATGAAAGACTTCGGCTACGACATCAGCAACTATCGCGATGTTGATCCGATGTTTGGCACCCTTGAGGATTTCGACCGTTTGGTCGAGGGTGCCCATGCCAGAGGGCTAAAAGTTACCATCGATCAAGTCATGTCGCACACCGCCGACCAGCATGCCTGGTTCGAAGAGAGTCGCCAAAGTCGCGATAACCCCAAAGCCGACTGGTACGTTTGGGCCGACCCTAAGCCCGATGGCGCGCCGCCCACTAACTGGCAATCTGTATTTGGTGGCAGCGCTTGGCAGTGGGACACCCGCCGCTGCCAGTACTATCTACATAACTTCCTGGCTAGCCAGCCGGATTTAAATTTCCGTACGCCTGTGGTGGTCGATGCCATGCTGGAGGAAGTGCGCTTTTGGTTAGAACGGGGCGTAGATGGCTTCCGGCTGGATGCGGTGAACTTCTGCACCCACGGCGAGCTAAAAGATAACCCGCCGCGCCAGGAGATGACCGAAAGCTTTTTAGGCGTTCGCCCCGACAACCCCTATGGCTACCAGCTTCACCAATACGATAAAACCCAGCCGGAGAACCTGGTGTTTCTGGAGCGGCTGCGCGGGCTGTTGGATGAGTATCCCGGTACCACCAGCGTGGGCGAGGTGGGCGACGACGACGCCTTGGGCGTGATGGCAGAGTACTCCCAGGGCGGTAAGCGGCTGCACATGTGCTACTCGTTCAACCTGCTCACCGACAAATCCGACCCCGGTTACTTGCACAAAACATTAACCGAAATGGAAGCGCGTATTGGCGATGGCTGGCCCTGCTGGGCGCTAGGCAACCACGACGTGACGCGGCTGGCAACTCGCTGGCAGGCGGAAGGGCAACTGGAAAAGCTGCGCCTCTATATGGTGTTTCTACTCACCCAGCGCGGTAGCGTATGCCTTTATCAAGGTGAAGAGTTGGGGCTGCCCGAAGCTCAGCTGACGTTTGAACAGTTGGTTGACCCTGCGGGTATTACCTTCTGGCCTGCCTATAAAGGCCGAGACGGCTGCCGAACGCCGCACCCCTGGCAGGCGGACGCTCGTCACGCGGGCTTTAGCAGCGCCACGCCCTGGCTACCGGTGCCTGACACTCACGCTAGCCTCGCCGTTGACCAGCAAGATAACGATACTGATTCATTGCTCAATGCCTATCGTGATTTTTTAGCCTTCCGCCGTACTCAGCCTGCGTTGGTGAAGGGTGATGTGCGCTATCACCCTGTTCGTGACGATGTGCTCTGTCTTGAGCGCACCTACCAGCAAACACGTTTACTGATTGTATTGAATTTTAGCGGCCAAACGGTCACCCGTTCGTTACCTGAAGGCGCTGAAGCCATCGCCGATGCCCCCGCGTGGCTAACAGGTGAGTGGCAGGGCAGCCAACTGCCGCTTCCGCAACTCTCCCTTCCGCCTTATGGCGTGGCCATTGCCCGCTGCTCCCAGCTTGAGGAGAACGCACCATGGGACGCCTAACGTTAAGTGGTATCGGTAAATCTTTTGATGGCGTGGAAATCTCGCGGGATATCGATCTCACCATCGAAGACGGCGAGTTTGTCGTCTTTGTTGGCCCCTCCGGCTGCGGAAAGTCCACGCTGCTGCGCATGATTGCCGGGCTTGAAGATATCAGCGAAGGGGATATGCAGCTGGATGGCCAGCGGATCAACGAGATTCCGCCCCAGGAGCGGGATATCGGCATGGTGTTCCAATCCTACGCCCTCTACCCGCATATGAGCGTGGCCGAGAATATGGCCTTCGGCCTGAAGCTGGCCCGCACCGACAAAGCGGAAATTCGCCGCCGCGTTCAACACGCCGCTGAGATGCTGCATCTCACCGAGCTATTGGAGCGTAAGCCCAAAGACCTCTCCGGCGGCCAGCGCCAGCGGGTAGCCATTGGTCGCACGCTGGTCAAAGAGCCTGCCGTGTTTCTGTTCGACGAGCCGCTCTCTAACCTGGATGCCGCGCTGCGGGTGGATATGCGGGTGCAGATCGCTGCGCTGCATAAACGCTTAAACGCCACGATGATCTACGTTACCCACGACCAAGTGGAGGCGATGACGCTGGCTGACCGCATTGTGCTGCTTTCCCGGGGAAGAATCGCCCAGGTAGGCGCGCCGCTCTCGCTTTATCACTTTCCCAAAACCTTAGAGGTAGCGGAGTTTATCGGCTCGCCGCGCATCAATACCTTCCCGGTCACGGTAGTTGACCCGGGTGAGCGCCAAACGGTGGTGCGTTTGCCTAATGGGGAGACACTGACGGTGGCGGTCAATGGCAAGCACCTCCATTCCGGTGATGGCGCCACTTTGGGATTGCGGGCGGAAGATTTTGTATCGCTTGAACAGGCAGAGGCTCGGCTGACAGCGAGATTAATGGTGGCGGAAAAGCTGGGTTACGAAACCCTGGCGCATCTGCAGGTGAACGGCATCGACGCTACCTTAACTCAGCGTTTGGATGGCTTAACGCAACTAACCGAAGATCAAACGATCGACTTGGGCTTAGCGGGCCAGCATTGCCATCTTTTTGACCTTAAGGGGAATGCCTGCCCGCGGCAGGTGGTGGTCGATGGGGTAAGCCAATAATCGATCTTTTGATTATTTTTCAATAAAAGTGCATCCAATACGTCTCCTCGCGGGTAATCCCTATACAGGCGCTATTTAAGGCGGCTGATAAAAAACCTTTTAGGAGACTGAAAATGACCATCCAACCTCTTACGCGTGCAGCACTTGCCGCTACCTTGATTGCATCCTTCAGTCACGTCGCGCTGGCAGACATGACGCCCGCGGAAGTCCAGGTGCCGGACGGCAACACCGTCGCTCTCGAAACCGTGGGCGTTGGCGCTATTACCTACATGTGCGAAACCCAGGACGACGGCAACATGGGCTGGGTATTCAAAGGCCCCCACGCTGCGCTTAACGACAGCGAAGGCGCACAGGTAGGAAGCTACTACGGCCCGCCAGCCACCTGGGAAGCGTTGGATGGCTCAAAAATTACCGGCACTCAGCTAGCCACGGCCGCTAATGGTGATGGCAACATTCCACTTCAATTGGTGGAAGCCAACCCGGCTGAAGGCGAAGGCGCCATGAGCGGTGTTAGCTACATTCAGCGCCTCAACACCCAGGGTGGCGTTGCCCCGAACGTGGCCTGCGATATGGATCACGACGGAGCCACCGCGGTAGTGACCTACCAGGCGGACTATATCTTCTGGGCTGCTGAATAAGTCGACTGGAATGTTAATTCCGCTGGGGGCTCGTTTGTCGAGTCCCCAGCGGCTATGCTGTCTCTGAGAACGACGACTGGCGTCGGTGCCGTCACCAGGGAGCTGAGGTTTGACTGACGTGTCTTCAGAATTTGATCATGCTGCGGCATTAGCCAACTGTGCCCGCGGCGAGCATGACGCCTTGCACCAACTCTATGTTCATGAGGGTGCCAGACTATTAGGCGTCGTCATAAGAATCGTCAAAGATCGTGGTATGGCCGAAGATATTGTCCACGATGCTTGTCTTAATATTTGGCAGCGTGCCGATAGTTTTGATCCCGCCAAAGGGTCCGCGCGAACGTGGATATTTAGCGTGGCGCGTCACCTGGCACTGAACGCTATCCGTTATCGCGACCGTGAAGTCACTTTTGATAGTCACGATCCCACCGAATTAGATCTCGATGAACATTTTCAGCACGCCTCCGTTGCCGATGAAACCTTCGATTGGCAAACCGGCCAGCGGATGGATAGCTGTTTGGAAGAGCTTGAGCCGGAGCGGCGTAACTGCGTACTCCACGCCTATGTTGATGGCCTTAGCCACGCGGAAATTGCTGCGCATACCGGCGCGCCGCTGGGAACCGTAAAAGCCTGGATCAAACGCAGTCTGCTGCGCCTACGGGAGTGTATGGCATGAGCCACCCCAGTCAGCACGAACACGAAGACGACCATACTTTAGCGGGTGAATACGTGCTGGGTACGCTGTCGTTAGAGCAGCGTAAGGCGCTAGAGGCCCGGCTACCTAACGAGCCTGAATTGCAACAAGCCGTGATGGCTTGGGAAGAGCGTTTCTTGCCCTATACCGCTATCACCGAACCGGTAACGCCTTCTGACTATTTATGGCCGCGTATTGAGCGCAGCCTAGCGTCACGGGAAACGCTTGCTAAGCGTGCTCGACCTGCTACTGCCGTGCCGCAAAGGCCTCGGCGTATGCTGCACAGTCTGCCGCTTTGGCGTGGCGCTGCCGGGTTTGGCTTAGCGGCGGCGCTGGTGATGGGAGTGATGCTGGCCAACGTTACCGATGAGCCGGCAACCCCTGAATACATGGTGGTGCTGTTAGCCCCGCAAACCCAATCAGCCGGGTGGGTGGTGCAGGCGGCTAACCGCCAGGAAATCCAGTTGATTCCCCTCGGCACCTTTGAAGTGCCAGAAGGTAAAGCGCTGGAGTTCTGGACTAAAGCCGATGATTGGCAAGCGCCGGTATCGCTAGGCCTGGTCGAACCTGGGCAGCCGTTGCGCCTGCGTTTAGACCAGTTGCCGCCCCTGGAGGACAATCAGCTTTTCGAGTTAACCCTGGAAGATGAAACTGGCTCACCCACCGGACTGCCCACCGGGCCTATCGAGTTTATCGGCCGTGCGGTCGAGATTTAGCGGGTAAAGAAATGGCGCTAATCAAGATTAGCGCCGAAGTGGGCTGTACAAGCGAGTCAATCGCCACAAGCCAGTGGTCAGCCTTTCACTCCGCCCGCAGTTAAACCGCCAATAATCCAGCGCTGGCAGATCAAGAACGCTATGGTAATGGGCAGTCCTGAAAGCACCGCAGCAGCGGCAAAATTTCCCCAGCGCTGATTGTGGTCGGCCAGGTATTGCTGAGCGCCTACTGCCAAAGTTAGCTTGTGCTCATCGACCAGCAGCACCGAGGCCATGGGGTACTCCATGATGCTCATCACAAACGCAAGGATGAAGACTACCATCAAGATGGGTATCGATAACGGTAGCAAGATATAGCGAAACGCCTGCCAGGTGCTTGCGCCGTCCACCATCGCCGCTTCTTCCAACGAGCCATCAATCGACTCAAAGTAGCCCTTGATCGTCCATATATGCAGTGCCACCGCACCAAGCGAGGCGACAATTAGCGCGCCGTGGGTATTTATGCCCAACCAGCCCACAAACTGTCCTAGCCGGTCGAATAGGGCGTAGAGCGCCACCAGCGAGAGCACTGCTGGGAACATCTGAAAAATCAGCATGCCTTTTAGCAGCGGCTCCTTGCCTTTAAAGCGCATGCGGGCAAAGGCGTAGGCGCTGGTGGTTGCTAACATAAGAATTAATACCGATGACACGACTGCTACTTTGATGGAGTTCCATAGCCACAGCAGTACCGGAAAGGGTGGCTGGACGATGCTACCGTCCGGGCGCTCCCAGGGAATGCCCAGCGCCAGTGACCAGTGCTCCAACGAGAAGCGCTCGGGAATCAGGCTGCCAGAGGCAAAGTTGCCCTCACGAAACGAAATTGAGATGACCAACAGCAGCGGAAACACGATCAATGAAACAAAACCGATCAGCGCAAGATGGGCTGCTATTCGACGCATGCCAATGGAGCGGGGTTGAACCATCGCCATCGTAAACCTCCTAAACCTTAACCTTGGAAAGGCGCAAATTAAGCAGCGACATGCCCGCCACCAATAAGAAAATAAGCGTGGCGATGGCAGCTGCCAGACCGAAGTTCTGCCCGGCATCCTGAAAAGCGATGCGGTAGGTATAACTGACTAACAGGTCGGTGGTGCCCGCCGGAGTACTCGCGCCAAGAATATCCGGATTGCCTCCCGTGAGCAGCGCAATCAGTACAAAGTTATTGAAGTTAAAAGCAAATGCAGCAATCAATAACGGCGTTAGCGGTTTGATAATCAGCGGCAGGGTAATCTTGAAAAGGTTGGTCAGCGGGCCGCCGCCGTCGACTGCGGAGGCTTCATAGAGATCCTGGGGAATGGCCTGGATGAGCCCCATGCACAGTAGCAACATATAGGGGTAGCCTAACCAGGTGTTGACGATCAGCAGCATGGCGCGTGCCAACCATGGGTCAGTAAACCACTCTGGACGAACGCCAAACAGCGTATCCAAAATCATATTCACTTCACCGAAGTGCTGATTAAACATGCCCTTGAAAATCAAAATCGAGATAAACGCAGGGACGGCGTAGGGCAGTATCAGCAGCGTTCGATAAATGGCTTTGCCTTTGAGCTGATTCCACTGCAAGAGTGACGCCAGTACAAAGCCAACCGCCAGGGTAAAGACCACCGTTAGTGCAGCGAAAACAAACGTCCATACAAAAATCTGCATGAACGGCCCGCGAATATCAGGGTCGGTAAAAATCTGTGTGTAGTTGGTGAAGCCCACGTTAACGGGCCAGCCGGGCGTGATTCGCTCGCCGTTATCGGCCACAAAGAAGCCAATGCTGTGGTCGGGGGTTAATAGCCGTTCGTCACGGCGGTCGTAGAGCGAGCCATCGTCACGGGCTTCAAAGCGGTCTAGCATGGGGGCGAACTGACGAATGCCCGCCATACGCAGTTCCGTGCCGTCGGGGGTGAGTAATCGCAGCCCCTGTAACGCACTCCTTGCCTGAATAAGTTCACGCATGGGCAAAGCGTCATGAGTGGGGGCAGCGCTGGCTGCTTGCAGGCCAACTCGGCGTGTTTCTTGATTGGCCAGATTGAGCGGGGACGATACAAAACGCTGTGTGCCACTCTCAAGCAACACACGTGTTAGTTCACCTTCACGGTAGAGCGTTAAATCAAACGCCGCGTCGTCCTCCTGGTAGGTTTGGCTTAACAGCTGGCTACGCACGCGCTCTTCAGAGAGAAGGTTGCTAGAGCTGTAGTTACTAAAACTAATGCCAATGGTGTAGAGCAGCGGGAAAATTACAAACACACCAAGCCCGGCGACCGCTGGAAAAATATAGCGATGGCTCATCAGCGTACGCTTGGTAAACACCACGCCCAGAGAGCCCCCCAAGACTAAAAAAAGCAGCGCAAACATCCACTGACCATTCAGGTGAAAAGCCAACACCAACCAGAAGAGAGCGATGAGCATTAAGGCAATGACACCACGCATGGCCCAGCGGGTGTAGCGTTCGGTGAAGTGGCGGGAGCGGTGGCGCGGAAGGCCACGAGACGCATTGGTGGTATACATAATGACTTCCTGCAGGCTGGCCGACGGCATGCGCCGCCAGCCAGAAAGGACATAAAAGGGCTACTGGCGCATACGACGTGCGGCGGCATCCAGCGCTTCCTGGGGGGACTGGCGCCCACTGCCGATGTTTTGCAGCGCGGGCTCCATGGCTGCCCAGAAGGCGCCCATTTCAGGAATGTTCGGCATCGGCATACCGACTTCAGCGTTCTCGAGGGTGGCCGCGATGTTGGGGTTATCGGCCAGTTCCGCCTGATAGTCGATATGCGCTACCGCGCCCAGCGAGCCATCGCTGTTG
This sequence comes from Halomonas sp. NPDC076908, assembly GCF_050269715.1. Taxonomy (NCBI): domain Bacteria; kingdom Pseudomonadati; phylum Pseudomonadota; class Gammaproteobacteria; order Oceanospirillales; family Halomonadaceae; genus Halomonas; species Halomonas sp. NPDC076908. The sequence goes on from NZ_JBNNIW010000012.1 coordinate 94,518, forward strand.
AACGTACGCATACCCTCTTCGCTGAGCAGGTAGTTTTCCAAAAACTCGACCGCTAAAAAGTCGTTGGGCGTGGCGGAGTTAATCATCGCGGTCATTACGCCGAACATCGGTTTGGCGCGCTCATCGCCCACCCTGGGCAGTAGCGCAACGCCGTAATCAATGCCACTGCGTTCCAGGTTGGGCCATGCCCAGGGGCCGCTGATCATGGTGGCGACTTCGCCGCGGTTGAAGCGGGTATCCATCAGGTTGTAGTCGGTGCCGCGGGGCAGTACGCCACTCTCGATAAGCTCGACCAGCTGCTCAGCCCCTTGCAGCGCACCTGCATTGTTAACCCCGATGTCACTCACATCAAAACCGCTATCGGTCTGCTTAAACGGGTAGCCACCGTTGGCGGCTAATAACGTCCAGCCGTAATAAGGTTCGCTGTAATCAAACAGAATGGCTTTTTTGCCTTCTGGGGCCAGCGTGGCGTCTAACGCCATCAGCTCAGCAAAGCTCTCTGGCGGCGTGTCTACCAATGCCTTGTTGTAAATAAGGCCGAGAGACTCAACCGAGATCGGGTAGCCGTAGGTGTCGCCACTCCATAAGGCAGCTTCCCAGGTGAAATCAAAAAAGCTGTTTCGAAAACTTGCGCTGGGAGAGACGGGGGCTAATAAGCCGCTTTGAGCCCATTCCCCCATTCGGTCATGGGCCCAAATCACAATATCCGGCCCTTGGCCACTACCCGCCGCCTGTTGAAAACGGTCGGTCAGGTTGTCCGGGAAGACCACCTCAACTTCGATGCCCGTCTCTTCAAGAAACTGATCGGCCAGCAGCTGAATGCCTTCCTGGCCCTTGTTGTCGCCCATCCAGATGGTTAAGCGGTCATCTTCGAACGCGAAGGCTGGTAGGGTAGCGCTGGCAGCCAGAGTGGCTGTGAGTAACGGCCTGATAAAGTAGCGTAGCGTTGCCATCGAGTAATAACCTCGTTGTTGTTGTGGTCATTTTGGTGTTGTGGTCATTTATTTATCAACTTCCGCAGAGTGGCCAATTATGCGCAAGGTCACCTCATCCTTAGGGGGCGTAGCAGTGGCGTATATCAAGGGCGTAGAGTAAAAGTGGAAGGAAGAGGTTTGATGCGAGGCGCTGAGTGCGTAGATAGAGCAGAATTCGTGGTTGTTTTGTAGTAAAATTACACGAATTATTGCGTACAATACCCGTATTACGGTAAATTTTAGGTAATCTAACTACATTAGATGCCTAATTATAAACAGGAGTGACGATGAGCCAGTCCACTGCTTCCCAAGGTGCACCGCTGGGCGATCCGAATCACGCTATTGATTTAGCGCTGTTTGGGGCGCTGGGTGATCTTGCCATGCGCAAGCTATTTCCTGCCTTATACCATCTTGATCGCGAAGGCTTGATGCCCGAAAGCACGCGTATTATGGGGCTGGCCCGTCATGAGCACGACGTTGCGTCATTTCGCAAAATGGTTAACGAGGCGCTGCAAAAACGGCTGAAAAGCAGCGAGCAGGATAAGCAGAGTATCGAGCGCTTTCTCGCCCGCTTGGATTACTTAAAACTCGATTTTTCAAGCGTTGAGGGTTATGACGCTATTCGTCAGTGGCGCAAAGGCTCACCGCGTCCCATGGTGGTCTATCTTTCCGTTGGTGCGTCTATTTATGGCGATATCTGCCGCCATCTGCAGGCCAGTAAAAGCCTGGACGATGAGGCCCGCGTGGTGGTTGAGAAACCCATCGGCTATGACCTGCACTCCTCGGTTGAAATTAACGACGCCATCGGTCAAGTGTTCCCTGAATCGCGGATTTACCGTATTGACCACTATTTGGGCAAAGAGACCGTACAAAACCTGATTGCCCTGCGTTTTGCCAACCCGCTGTTTGGCACCCAGTGGAATCAGAGCAACATCTCCCATGTGGAAATTACCGTTGCTGAAAAAGTAGGCATCGAAGGGCGTTGGGGATATTTCGATCAAGCGGGCCAACTGCGGGACATGGTGCAAAACCACCTGCTGCAGCTGCTGTGCTTAATCGCCATGGATCCGCCCTCTAACCTGGATGCCGACGCCATCCGCGATGAGAAGGTCAAGGTGCTTAAAGCACTTAAACCGTTTGTGGGTGAAGCACTTGGGCGTGATGTAGTACGTGGCCAATATATCGCCGGTACTAGCGATGGCCAGTCGGTGCCGGGTTACCTGGAAGAAGAGGGTGCCAACACCCAGAGCCAGACCGAAACCTTCGTGGCCATGAAAACCGAAGTGGCTAACTGGCGCTGGGCAGGCGTGCCGTTCTACCTGCGCACCGGTAAACGCATGCCGGAGAAGCTCTCGCAGATCGTCATTCACTTCCGTCAGCAGCCCCACTATATCTTCGACCCGGATCAGCGCGGCATCGCTTCGAATAAACTGATTATTCGCCTGCAGCCGGAAGAGGGCATCGCCCTGCAAGTGCTGACCAAAGATAGTGGCCTGGATAAAGGCATGCGCCTGCGTCCCGGTCCGCTGCATTTGGACTTTAACAGTGCGTTTCCCAAATCGCGGATACCCGATGCCTACGAACGCCTGCTGCTGGAAGTCATGAAAGGCCAGCAGTACCTGTTCGTGCGTCGCGATGAAATCGAACACGCCTGGCGCTGGTGCGACCAACTTATTGATGGTTGGAAACAGCGTGACACGCCGCCGCGCCGCTACCCGGCGGGCTCTTGGGGCCCGGTCGCTTCCATTGCCATGATTACCCAGGATGGCCGCAGCTGGTACGAGGATTATTAATATGAGCCAAGCACGTCAACAGCTTGCTGAGCAGCTTGCCGAAGCCGTTTTTCAGGCGCTACACGAAGACTTAAACCACCAGGAACGCGCGCTCCTGGTGGTCTCTGGTGGCTCAACGCCGGTGCCTTTTTTTAAGGCGCTGGCGGCTAAGTCGCTGCCCTGGGAGCGGGTAGAGGTAACGCTTGCGGACGAACGCTGGGTCGATGAGCAGAGCAGTGACAGCAATGCCAAGTTAGTACGTGAGCACCTGCTACAGGGCGAGGCATCGGCGGCTACATTTATACCGTTAACTTGCAGTGCGGCGACACCTGAAGAGGGTGTCGATGAAGTCACCAAGCAGGTGGAGTCGCTGGCGTGGCCTGCCAGCGTGGTGATTCTAGGTATGGGCGGCGACGGCCACACGGCGTCACTGTTCCCCGACAGCCCTGAGCTAACGCTGGCGCTGGCGACTGATGAGCTATTAGTAGCCGTAAGAACCCCTAGCCAGCCGCAGCCCCGGATTACCTTTTCCGCTGACCGCCTGCATCAGGCGCGGCGGCATATTCTGCATATTACCGGCGATGACAAACGCGCCGTATTGGCCAAGGCACTCAACGGCGACGACGTTCGTCAGCTGCCTATTCGTGCCTTTTTAACCTGCCCGTTGGCAATTTACTGGGCGCCTTGACTAACTGCCTTAGCCAATAACAATTTGCTTGGAGACTCACTAATGACTATCGACAAACAGTTACCTTCTACGCGCACTGCAGAGCTGGATAGCATCTGCTTGAAAGCCGAGGTGATTCCGGTCATCACTATCGAGCGTTTGGAAGATGCGGTACCGCTAGGCCGCGCCCTGGTAGAGGGTGGCTTAACCGTTTTGGAAGTGACCCTGCGCACCGACTGCGCGCTAGAAGCAGTGAAGCGTATGCGTGAAGCGTTGCCCGGTGCCAGCATTGGCGTGGGCACGGTGCTGACGCCGGCGCAGTACCGTCAGGCCGAGCAGGTTGGCGCTGACTTTGTGGTAACACCCGGCGCAACCGAAGCCCTCTATCGTTACGGCGTTGAAAGCCCGGTGCCCATGCTGCCGGGGGTCTCGACGGTTTCTGAACTAATGACCGGCTGGCAGTACGGCTACCGTCGATTCAAGTTCTTCCCTGCGGAATCCAGCGGTGGTGCCAAAGCGATCAAGGCGTTTGGCGCGCCGATTCCTGAAGCCCGCTTCTGTCCCACAGGTGGCATTACGGTAGACAACGCAGACACCTATCTCTCACTGCCTAACGTGATGTGTGTGGGCGGTTCCTGGTTAACCCCCAAGGCGATGGTAGAAGCGGAAGATTGGGAGGGTATTCGCGAGCTGGCGCGCCAAGCCGCCGAGCGTTTTCATCACTGAAAAAACCACCGTTAATTGAACATTAAGTAGTAAGTGCCAGCCCTAGTTACGGTTTTTAAACGCCTTGTTTAAGAACATAACTAGGGTTTTTTATAGCGAAAATTTCTCATTCGCGTATCTTAGCCGGCTGCATAAGACCAAAGGCTTATTACAGGCTTATATTCAGCTCGTCTAAAATGGCTGTTCAATATGTCTGACATTTTATGCATCGCGCATCTATTACATGCGTGCCACCGATAACGATTAACTTGCAGCGATTAAGAGGTGAGTCAATATGCACGCGTTGACCCTGGCGTCATTTCTATTTTTTACAGGGCTGGTCGCCTTTATCACTTGGCGCATCACCCGCCGAGATGACCACTCAAGCACCAGCGGCTACTTTCTTGCAGGGCGAACGCTTACCTTCCCGTTGATTGCTGGCTCTCTGCTGATGACCAACCTCTCCACCGAGCAAATGGTGGGCCTCAATGGGGCGGCCTTTTCTGATGGCTTAAGCGTAATGGCCTGGGAAGTGGTTGCGGTTATTGCGCTAGTAGCGTTGGCGCTGTTCTTCCTGCCGCGGTTTTTGAAAAGTGGTATTGCCACACTGCCGCAACTGCTTGAAATTCGTTTCGATAAAACGACTCAGCTCATCACGAACATTATCTTTCTGCTCGCCTATGCGGTGATTCTGCTGCCGATCATCCTCTATTCAGGAGCCATCGGCCTGCAGGGAATGCTCGATCTACAGGGATTAACCGGCATTGAGTCGTCTACCAAGCTACTGTGGCTAACGGTGTGGATCGTCGGCATTATCGGTGCGGTGTATGCCCTGTTTGGCGGGCTGCGCACGGTAGCGGTCTCGGATACGCTTAACGGCGTCGGGCTGCTGATCGGTGGCTTTGTGATCGTCTATTTCGGCCTGCAGGCAGTGAGCGGCGGCACGGGTATCATGGAGGGCTGGAGCATCCTCAAAGAGAGCGACCCGGATAAACTTAATTCGATTGGCGGTTCTGATCAGCAGGTGCCGTTCTTTACCCTGTTTACCGGCGTTTTCTTAATCAACCTGTTCTACTGGAGCACCAACCAGCAGATTATTCAGCGCACCTTTGCGGCTAAGAACCTCGCCGAAGGCCAAAAGGGCGTTCTGTTGACCGGTCTCTTCAAACTGCTGGGCCCACTCTATCTCGTGCTACCGGGGATTATTGCCTATCACCTCTATGCTGATCAGGGCGTGCGCGCCGATGAAGCTTACGGCCACTTGGTGTTTAACGTACTGCCGCCCTATTTAACCGGATTTTTCGCTGCCGTTATGGTCGGTGCAATTCTGTCGTCGTTTAACTCAGCGCTTAACAGCACCACAACGATTTTCAGCCTGGGTATCTATAAAGGGGTGCTGAACAAAGAGGCAACCGAAGAGCAGGTGGTTAAGTCAGGTAAAGTGTTTGGCTGGATCATGGCCATTCTCACCATGATTATTGCGCCACTGCTGGCTGGTCAGGAGAGCCTGTTTGGTTACCTGCAGAAGATGAACGCGATTTACTTTATTCCGATTCTTGCCGTGGTGCTGGTCGGGCTGCTAACCAAACGTGTTCCGCCGATGGCGGCTAAAATTGCCCTGGTGGGCGGCTGCTTGTTGATTGCCGCCGGTTACTTTGTGCCACCCTTTACGCTGCTGCCGCAGATCATGCACGAGTTCCACTTCGTGGCGCTAGTGTTTGTGTTGCTGGTCGTTATGATGCTGATCATTGGCAAACTGCGCCCAAGGGAAACCGACTGGGTTCAGCAGGATAGTGGCGATGTGGATCTCACCCCCTGGAAAGGCGCGGTGCCTGCCGGTATCGTGTTGGTGGTGTTAGTGATTGTGATGTATATAAGCTTCGCTGGCTGATGACTCACCATTTTCGCTAATGGGTGAGGCTGTAACAGAAAGGCCCCGCTAGTATCTGCTAGCGGGGCCTTTTGCTGGGAGGTTCTTGGGAGAGGGGGTGTGAAAGCGTTATGCGAAACGAAGCGGTGGCTCAGCTAATCCTGCGATGCCGGTTTCGACCACATAAAGCGAGCCTGCAGTGGGCTCTTGAGCAAGCTGTTCAGCACTGAATCCCTCTTGTGCCGTGGTGATATACAGCGTTTTCAGATCAGGGCCTGCAAATGCGGGGCACGAGGGTTGGCTGACCGGTAGCTTGACGCGGCCAATGATCTGGCCATTGTTATCCAAACGCACAACCTGACCGGCGCCCCAGAGTGCTAACCAGAGGCAGCCTTCGCTATCGACGACGGCGCCATCGGGGTTACCTAATGTCGTGGAGAAATCTGCCCAGGGCTGCGGCTCACCTTTGGGCCAGCCTTCGCTATCGAGCGTCCAGCGCATTACCACGCCGGTAGCGGTATCGGTGAACCAGGCAAACTCGCCATCTTCAGAAAAACAGATGGCATTGGGAATAGTCAGGCCTGAGCGCAAAAGAGTGAGCTTGCCGCGATGCAGGCGGTAAAGGCTGCCAGCGCCTTTTTCGGCTTTTTTACCCATGGTGGAGAGCCACAAGCTGCCATGGCGATCAATACGGGCGTCATTGCTACGGGTAATCGGGTTGTCGGCTTCGAAATCGCAGAACCTTTCAACAGCAGCATTAACAGGATCGAAGCGGCTGAGGCGATCTTCACCGACGAGTAGCAGGCCGCCCCCTTCCAGCGGTGCGGCGAGGGATACCATGTGATCAAGCGGATAGTGGCCGCTTTCGCTGCTGGCTGGGGATAACCAGTGCAGCTGCTGTTCGAGAATATTGCACCAGTAAAGGCGCTGGTTTTTGGCGTCCCACTGGGGGCCTTCACCCAGCATACAGCGACAATCGACCACTAACTCGGCCTGCCACGTTGAAACACTTATGTCTTTTGTCATGCTTGTTCTCCTTATTGTTCTCCTGCTAACCAGGCATCGACAAGGGCGTGAGCCTGTTTCCCCACCTGAGAAGCACTTTGGCCAGGTTTATATAATGCACTGCCAAGGCCTGCGCCATCGACACCCGCTGCGCGCCACTCGGCGAAGTTATCGACCCCAACGCCTCCCACAGCGTACAGCAGCGTTCCTTCGGGAAGCACAGCACGCACGGCTTTCATGCCCTCTAGACCTACCTGCACCGCGGGGAAGAGTTTAAGCCCGGTGGCCCCCGCATCAAGCGCATCAAAGGCCTCTGAAGGTGTCACAATACCAGGCCAGCTCGCCATGCCGAGTCTATGCGTCTCTTCAATCACCGCAGGCCGGCAGTTGGGAGAAACGATTAAGCGCCCTCCAGCAGCGTGAACTTCACGCACCTGGGCCGGAGTGAGCACCGTACCTGCTCCAATGACCGCGCGCTCGCCAAATGCCTCGACCAAGCGGCGGATGCTCTCCAGTGGGTTGGGTGAGTTAAGAGGTACCTCAATCTGGGTGATACCTGCGGCCAGCACCGCTTCCGCGACATCCACGGCCTCATCAGGCGTTACACCGCGTAAAATACCAATCAGTGGCAGAGACATAGCCAATTTCTCCAAGCTTAATTTATTTTAACGCGTGATGGGCGAGGCGCAGGCCCGCTAAGACGGCGGTGTCGCCATCCACATGTTGTGTCTGATAGCCGATTGCATTGAGCGCCAGCGTATAGCGCTGGCTAAGCGCCCGGTTGCCAATCAGCATGATGGGCTTATCGTTGGGGCACTCACGGCAGGCACCAGCAAGCTCAAGGCCAATGGCGAGCCCAGAGAGCCTGGCCGCCAGCACGGCCCCACGCGTATCGCCCGCAGGTAGCCGGCCATCGAGTAAATCCTGGGCGCGCAGGCCAAATAGGCGGCTACTAAAGCTTTCCGGTGCTGCATTAATCTCGCGGACTGCCGAAGTAAAGGCTTCACGGCAAGCTGCATCGCTAAGACCATCCCTCGCTGCTGAGGGCGTAGAAACGGAGTGCTTCAGCACCGACTGACTGGCGAGCAGTTGGTAAAGCTCGCCAGTCAGGTAGGTCGAAAACCCGCTAACCGCGCCCGCTTCCAGGGTTGCCCATTTGGCGTGAGTGCCCGGCAGGCAGGCGAGGCCAGTAAAATCTGGCGAGTCAGCGACGAGTCCTGCCAGTTGGGTCTCTTCACCGCGCATCACATCAAAGTGAGTTGCAGTACCGCGGGTTTGGCTTAAACCAGGCAGCAGGTAAACATCTAGCCGGTCACCCGTCAGCGTTGGTGTCACAGCGCCTTGGCTAAGCTGGTCAAGCCGCGTGGGTACCGGCAAATAGGCGGCTTCCAGCCAGCCCTGGCGGGCGCCTGCCATGCCGCACACCATCACCTTAGTCTTGCCGCTGGCGGGTAGCCAGTCGCCCACCAGTCGCAGCAGCTCGGTTTCGTACTCGTCGGCCTTTAGAAACAGCATGCCCTTGTCGCTACTGGCTTGGGCAAGCACCTGGTCGTGTTGATCCAGCCCCCAGGCACGCAGATTGCTGGAGCCCCAGTCAACGGCAATCCAGGTCAGTTGGTCTGCAATGTCGGGTGTTTCACTCATCTCGGTTGATCCCATGGCTTACCACTCCGCAATAGAGCCATCTTCATGAGTCCAGACCGGGTTGCGCCAGCGGTGGCCCACTTTGGCGCGCTCCTCAACGAACTCCTCGTTGATCTCGACACCAAGGCCTGGGCCTTGGGGAATGGCACAGAAGCCGTCTTCAATGGCGAGGGCTGATTTATCGACCAGGTAATCAAGGACGTCGTTGCCCTGGTTGTAGTGAATGCCCATGCTCTGCTCTTGAATGAAGGCGTTGTGGCTCACCGCATCCAGCTGTAGCGACGCCGCCAAAGTCAGTGGGCCGAGTGGGCAGTGGGGCGCCAGGGCGACGTCGTAGGCTGAGGCCAGGGCGGCGATTTTGAGGCCTTCGCTAATGCCACCGCAGTGAGAAATATCCGGCTGAATAATATCGATCATGCCATCGGCCAGCAGGTCTCGGAACTGAAAGCGGGTATGCAAACGCTCGCCGGTCGCCAGTGGGTAGCCCAGGCCGCCTGCGATATCTTTCAAGCAGGGCAGATGCTCCGGTGCAACCGGTTCTTCCACAAACATCGGGTGGAAGGGCTCTAGCTCGCGCAGCAGTGCTTTGGCCATGGGGCGGTGTACGCGGCCATGGAAGTCGATACCAATACCTACATCCGGGCCCACCGCATCGCGGGCTTCTGCCACCCGGGCGACAGCTTCATCGACCTTGCGATGTGAATCGACGATTTGCATTTCGGGGGTGCCGTTCATTTTAAAGGCCGTGAAACCTTTTTCGACCAGCGCTTTAGCGCCAACGCCCACGTCGCTGGGACGGTCACCGCCGGTCCAGGCGTACATGCGCATTTTGTCGCGCACGGCACCGCCTAGCAGCTGGTGAACGGGCACACCCAGGTCGCGGCCTTTAAGATCCCACAGCGCCTGGTCAATACCGGCAATCGCACTCATTAAAATAGGCCCGCCGCGATAGAAACCGGCGCGATACATGATGTTCCAAAGATGCTCAATTCGGTGCGGGTCTTGGCCGATCAAGTAGTCAGAGAGCTCGTGCACGGCGGCTTCAACGGTAGCGGCGCGGCCTTCAATCACCGGCTCTCCCCAGCCGTAGCAGCCTTCGTCAGTCTCTATTTTCAGGAACAGCCAGCGCGGGGGAACTTGCCAGGTTTTGAGTTTGGTAATTTTCACGTTCGGTCATCCTTCTGAATAGGAAATATTCATTGAGTCGCTGTTAACTGACGATGCCAAGGTCGATGGCCGTGCGGCGCAGCACTTCTCTCGCGGCGGTTTCTGCGGCGCTGGCATCGCGGCTGCGGATGGCGTCGAGCACCTGGCGGTGGCGCGCGAGACTGTCGTCCAGGGTGTCCGTGTGGTGCTGCGAGCGATGTATCAACGCCATGATCGAAGGGCGCAATAAGTGGCCCATTTGCCGCCAGACTAAATTGTGGCTGGCCCGGTAGGTGGCGTCGTGAAAGGCGACGTCGTACTCGGCGTGCTGGGCACGTGAATCAACACTGCCTGCGCTGCTTTCCATGCCTGCATAGGCGCTCTCCAGACGCTCTATGTCTTCAGCCTGAGCTGCCTGGGCAGCGAGCCCTGCGACCACCGGTTCAGCAGAAAAACGAAAGGCGTAGATGGCCCGCACCAACTGCGGGTCAAGATTGACCAGCCCGGTCATCCATTCGCTCATCAGTGGGTCGAGTAGATGCCAATCACCCATCTCGCGCACCAGCGTGCCTCGGCCCGCGGTGCGCTCTAATAGCCCCGCAGCGGTGAGGCTGGTGAGTGCGTTACGCACTTGGTTACGGCTAACGGCAAAGTGTTTGCCGATATCCAGCTCACGGGGGAAAACATCGCCTGGCTGCCAGTGGCCTGCCAAAAGTGCTTGGGCAAGTAAACGAGCTAAATTTTCAGCTCCGCCCTGATGCGGTGGAAGGGCGTCTAGCGTCATCATATTTCTCTTTTTATGGTTCTAACAATCGCTAGTCTAGTAAATGTCTGACATTTAAGCAAGCGAGCCGCTTTAAACATAAGTCCGAATTAGGTTGGCGACGAGCCGACCCCTAAGAAGCATAAAAAAAGCGCGCCCGTGTGGGGCGCGCCATTTTTTAATGGGTTATAGCTTTACTTACTTAGCCAATATCCGCTCGCGTTGGCAGCGCTGCATAAGCGCCTGGCCGGGTGACCGCATGGGCACCACAGCGGCAGGCGGTATCCACCGCGCGGTGGAGAAAATCAGCATCGTTCTGCCAGTTTTCATTGATGCCGTGGGCCGAGAGCTCTGCCAACAGCCCGCCAATAAAGGCGTCACCTCCGGCGGTGGTATCCACCGCTTCCACTTTGGGTGGCGCAATGCGCTGGTCGATACCGACGCCTTTGAGTACAACGTCGTTTGGGCCGTCGGTAATCAAAATAACTTTTACCCCTGCCGCCAGCCGTTCTGAAAGCCACGACTCTGCAGGATGATCGGCGCGCAAGTAGTCGAGCTCTTCCTGAGAGAGCTTGAGCAGCTCAGCGCCATCTAGTAGTTGCGTAACTAGGCTGGCATCCGCTTCGCCGTCGGGCCACAGGTTGTGGCGCAGGTTGGCATCGACACTGACAAGGCAGCCTGCGCGCTTGGCCATGGTGGCCATCGCCAGAGTAACGTCGGCGATCTCTGGGTCGGTTAGGCTGTTACTGCACAAGTGCAGAATGGCGGGGTTCTCGAAGACGCCGTGGGGTAAATGCTCAAGGCGATAAAGCAGATCCGCAGCGGGCGGGCGATAGAAATCAAAAGTGCGTTCGCCCACGTCATCCCGGGAAACGAACGCCAGCGCCGTGCGGGCTTCTTGGGTAAATACCACGCCGCTGGTGTCGACACCGTGGCTTTTGAGTTCACGTACCAAAAAATGCCCAAACGTATCGTCGCCCACCATGCCTAAAAATTGGCTAGGAACGCCCAGGCGGGCGCAGGCGACCGCCACGTTAGCGGGAGCACCACCGGCATAGGGTGTAAAGGTTTCCTGGGCATCTGTCGCCGCCCCTAAGCGGCTGGAGAGCATATCAACCAGCGCTTCCCCAAACGCGATAACTGGCGTCATCATTGGCTCCTTAGTGTGATTAGCTTAATAGTTGTTTTGTACCGCGTCGTTTTATACAAAATAGCCTTATGCCACGCAGTGGCCGCGGGCGGCTTCCAACAATTCATACCAGGCTTCCCGGGGTAGCGTGGCTGGGCCTTTGAGCATATCGTTGATTCGCTCAGGTTTAACGCTGCCAATCACCGGCACTGGCGAGTTGGGAAGACTACGCAGCCATGCCAGCGCTAAAGCGCTGGGAGAGCTATCAAGCTCTGTCGCCCACTTCGCCAAACATTCGCCAACGGCGCCTTGCATTAGCTGCCCACCTGCCAGGGGCGACCACGCCATGGGCGCGTGGCCATCGGCACATAGGTCATCAAAGTCGCCGTCAAATAGCGGCGTCGTGTGGGCAATCGAGAGCTCGATCTGGTTGGCTGATAAGCGGTGATGCATGGTGCCCTGCAAGCGACGCCACTGGCTGGGAAGGTGATTGGAAACCCCCGCCGCGCCAATTTTGCCTGCTTCAATGGCGTCATCCAGGGCGCGGCCGGTCGCTTCTGCGTTCATCAGCAGATCGGGGCGATGGATCAGGAAATGATCGAGGCGTTCGACATTCAAGCGTACAAGTGAGGCATCAAGCGCTATTAAGATACGCAGGGCTGGCATTGTAGTGCTTTACCTTACCCGAACCGGGGGCGGGGTTGTCGTTAGCGATGCTCGCTTTGGTGACAACCTTGACCCGCTGAGCCAGATCAGGGCGAGCCCGTAGCGCGGCGCCAAAAAGCGTCTCCCCTTGGCCGCTGCCGTAAATGTCCGCATGGTCAAACCAGTTAAGGCCCTGTTCCAGGCGCGCTTCGATCCAGTCTGCTAATCGGTCCGGTTCGTGCATAGCGGGTGTTTCGTGCAGGCGCATCATGCCGAGCAGAAACGGCACATCAAAGGTGGCGGCGGGCATAGCAGGTTCCGTATTGATGTTGTTAGAAATTTGTTTAATAAATTTTGCTAGAAATTGTGATCAGAAAACTTCTTCGTTATGCAGTGCTTCGGCGGCACCTAGCAGGCCCGTCCAGGGTGCAGTGACCGCCCACACGGGGATGTCAGCGTTATAAGCACCCATACGGCCTTTGTTGACAAAAGCGGAGCGCAGTTCGCTTTTCGGCAGCCACTCCAGCAAGCGGGGAAGAATGCCGCCGCATAGATACACCCCACCCCTTGCGCCCATGGTCAGGGTGGCGTCGCCGCACACATCGCCAAGAATTTTTAGAAAGCGCAGCAGGGCAGTCGTGGCGAGGCTATCGCCTTCATGGGCCGCTGTGGTCACCTCCGCTGGGCTGGTAAAGCGCGGCGCCATTCCCTCAAGGGTGCAGTAGGCTTGATAAAGTTCCAATAAACCCTGACCGCACAAGATGCGCTCTACGCTCACCCGTTTGTGACGCTGCAGAAATACATCCAACAGTGCCCGCTCGGTACTGTCCGTGGGGGCAAAAGTGACGTGGCCGCCTTCGGTGGGCAGCGGAATCCAGGCGTGTTGCCCAGGAAACACCCCGGCAACGCCCAGCCCGGTGCCCGGGCCGATGATTAAGCGTGTGGAGTGCGCCTGGGTGTAACCCGGCTGAACCTCGACCAAATCACTGGATGCCACATGGGGGACGCCCAGCGCCTGGGCGGTAAAATCGTTGATGACCTTGAATAGCGATAGATTCAACTGTTGCTGAACGTCGCTTTTCAAAAAATCCCAGTGGTTATTGGTCATTTTGACCCGTTCAGCGTGAACGGGGCAGGCAAAAGCTAAACACGCCTCTTGAGGCGCGTTGTCACCGGTGGCGCCCACGCGGTGCAGGTAGTCCTGAACCGCTTCTATAACGCCGGGGTAGTCGGCGCAGGGTAGGTTCAAAATATCGTGGGGGGTTACTTCACCGGGAGAAACCAACGCCAAGCGTGCGTTGGTTCCCCCTATGTCGCCGATAAGTGCCGGTCGCATCAGGCGTCCTCTTGAGAGATTTGCCCCTGCTGGCGGGCAAGGTCATCGGCTTCAAAACCACCAAACACCCCTGCGCCTTCCTCACCGCGCATAGCCAAATGGCGGAAGCCACCAAACAGCTCGCGACCCAGGCCGACATGGTAGTGATCCAAATTGCCGATATGCAGCTCACGCTTGGCCCAGGTAGCAGGGTCGACCTTGGCTTCCAGCGTGCCCGCATTGGCATCCAGGCGGATAATGTCGCCATCGCGCAATTTCGCCAGCGGTCCGCCATCTAACGCCTCAGGGCTTATGTGTATTGCTGCCGGTACTTTGCCGGAAGCGCCGGACATGCGGCCATCGGTGACCAGCGCTACTTTAAATCCGCGATCCTGTAGCACGCCTAAGAACGGGGTCAGCTTATGCAGCTCGGGCATGCCGTTAGCTTTGGGACCCTGGAAGCGCACTACCACGATAACGTCGCGGTCCAGCTCGCCGGATTCAAAGGCGGCTTTCATTTCGTTTTGGTCTTCAAAGATTTTGATCGGCGCTTCAACGATGCGGTGCTCTTCGGCAACAGCGGATACTTTGATCACGCCACGGCCTAGGTTGCCTTTCATTACGGTAAGGCCGCCAGTGGGGGCGAACGGGGCCGCTACTGGGCTAAGCACGTTTTCATCCAGGCTTTTTTCCGGGCCTTCTCGCCAGACGATTTTCCCATCTTCCAGGAAAGGCTCCTGGGTGTAGGCAGTTAAGTCGGTGCCAAACACCGTGGGAATATCGCCGTGAATTAAGCCTGCACCCAGCAGCTCACGGAACAGGTAGCTCATGCCGCCAGCCGCCTGGAAGTGGTTGATATCTGCTTGGCCGTTGGGGTAGACCTGCATCACGCTGGGAGTAACCGCGGAAAGCGCTGTGAAGTCATCCCAGTTCAGGGTAATGCCCGCAGCAGCGGCCATGGCGATCAGGTGCAGCGTATGATTGGTTGAACCGCCGGAGGCCAGCAAGCCGACGACCGCATTAACAATGGCGCGCTCATCAATCTGTTGATAGAACGGGCGATAGTTGCCGCCGGGTTCGGTGTTGCGAATCGCCTGTTCGGTGGCGTAGCGGGTTAGTGCTTCGCGCATCTCGGTGCCGGGGTTCACAAAAGAAGTGCCGGGCAGGTGTAAGCCCATCATCTCCATCATTAACTGGTTGGAGTTGGCGGTACCGTAAAAAGTACAGGTGCCGGGGCTGTGATAAGAGTCAGATTCGGCTTCAAGTAGGACATCACGGCCCACTTTGCCTTCCGCATAGAGCTGACGGATGCGCGCCTTCTCTTTATTGGGTAAGCCACTGGGCATAGGGCCTGCGGGTACAAACATGGCGGGCAAGTGACCAAAGCGCGCCGCAGCGATAAATAGCCCAGGAACAATCTTGTCGCATACCCCCAGGTAGAGCGCTGCATCAAACATATTGTGCGATAGGCCGATAGCCGCTGACATGGCAATCACATCGCGGGAGAACAGTGAAAGCTCCATCCCCGGCTGGCCTTGAGTCACACCGTCGCACATGGCGGGAACACCCCCGGCAAACTGGGCGGTAGAGCCCATATCCCGCGCGGCAGCTTTAATCGTTTCGGGGAAGGTTTCCAGCGGCTGGTGCGCCGAGAGCATATCGTTGTAGGACGAGATAATGCCTAAGTTGGCGCTGTTCATCAGCTTGAGTTCGTTCTTATCACGCGGATTACAAGCCGCGAAACCGTGGGCTAAGTTGCCACAGCTTAGCTCAGCACGGTGTACGCCACGCTTATGCTGGTCCGCCATGCGCTGCTCATAGAGAGCACGACGCTCAGCAGAACGCTCACGAATGCGCTGGGTAACCTCAGCAACGGTGGAATTTAACGTAGCAGGTGTTGAGCTCGGCATAGGGACCTCTGCATGATAGAGACGGTGTGTGAGAATTGTAGTTATTTTACATTTTTTGACGTCGATATAAGAGACTTTACGGCAATAAAAACTAATTTTGTAGTTTTACTACCTCGTTTGGTGGTTCGATCAATCAATTGACCACACCTTCTAGTATGAACCATATAGTGTGTACCATAGGGTAGTGTGAACCATAGGGCGTGGTCGTGCAGGCTGATTATTGCTCCACCTCGTCGCGTTTAATTGAAAACAGCATGGCATAAAGCGTGGGTACCGCAATCAGCGTCAGCAACGACGCGAAGGCCAAACCTCCCATAATGGTCACCGCCATGCTGTTAAAAAAGGCGTCTGTTAACAGCGGTAGCATGCCCAGAATGGTAGTGCCCGCGGCAAGAAATACTGGTCGTAAACGGCTGACGCTGGCATCTATCAACGCGGTGAAGCGCTGCGTACCCTCCTTAATTTGCCCATCTATTTCATCGACCAGCACAATGGCATTTTTCATCAACATGCCGGACAGGCTGAGCATTCCTAACAGTGCGGTGAAAGAGAAAGGCAGGCCGGTCACTAATAGGCCAATGACCACACCGCATACCGACATCGGCACTACCAGCCAAATGATCAGCGGCTGCTTGAGTTTGCCGAACAGTAAAATCGAGGTCAGCAGCATAATCAGCAGGCTAATCGGTAGCTGCTGCCCTAAGGCTTCCTGGGCATCGCCAGAGTCCTCATGCTCACCGCCCCATTCCAACCGATAACCCGGCGGCAGGGAAATGGCTTCGATCTCCTGGCGAATAGCGTCAAACGCTTGCGCGGCAGTATAGCCCTCTGCGGGGTCGGCCCCCACCGTCAGCGTACGCACCCGGTTGCGTCGCTGTATCAGTGCTTCTTCGTTTTGCAGCTCAAACTCAGTAACTACTTGGCTTAGGGGCACAAACCGTTGCTGGGCACCGCTCCATACATTGCGGTCCTGCAGCAGCGATACATCATCACGCTCTGCCGCAGGTGGGCGGGCGACGATGGGTAGCAGGTGCTCGCCTTCGCGATAGGTGCCTGCACGAATGCCTGATGAAGCGAACTGCAGCGTTTGGGTAATATCTTCCCGGGTGACGCCGGCAATGCGGGCCCGCTCTTCGTTAATGCGTGGTGCGACGATTAACTCTTGCTGGCGCCAGTCGATGCGCTGATCAATCAAATAGGGGCTGGCATCCATACGCTGCTGCGCATCTGCGGCCAGTTCCCGCAGTACGCTAGGCGAAGGGCCTTGGAAACGGGCCTCTATATTGGCCCCATCACCAGGGCCAAACTGAAGCCGCTGGGTACGTACCTGCGCACCGGGTAACGTTTCGTTCAGTTCACGGTAAAATTGCCGATCAAGCTCAGGAATGACATCAAGATCTTCGGTACGCACGATGAACTGCACATAGGCGGTATTAGGCTGCTCGGGGGCGTAGGTCAGCATAAACCGGGTGGCGCCCTGGCCAATAAAGCTGGCCACTGAAACAACGCCTTCTTGCTCCAGAATATACGCTTCTATCTCCTCGGCACTGCTGGAGGTGGCGCGAATATCGGTGCCTTGGGGCAGCTCGACGTTAACAAAAAACAGCGGCGTGCTGGAGTCAGGGAAGAACGACTGGGGAATCAGCGTAAATGCCCACATACATACCGCGGTAATGATAACCAGCATGGAGATGGTGATGATCCGCAAGCGTAACGCAAACAGCAGAAGCCGACGATAAACCCGATAGAAGATGCCGCCGTAAAGGTCGCGTGTGCTGTCGCTACTCTCGTTCTCCTCTGTTGGTTCGTCTGCCTGCTCCTCAGAAGAGGGCTCTGTTTTGCGCAAAAGATAGTAGCCAAATAGTGGGGTGACGATGATAGCCAGCAGCCAGCTCAGCATCAGCGAAACCAGAATCACCATAAACAGTGAGTAGAGAAACTCACCGGTCACATCATCGGAAAGCCCAATGCCAGCAAAGGCCATAATGCCGATGACGGTGGCGCCCAGCAGCGGTAGCTGAGTGCGTTTAGCGGCATTACCAGCAGCTTCTTTAGCGTGCTGGCCGCGCTTAATGTTGGTCACCATGCCCTCGGCGACGACGATAGCGTTATCTACCAGCATGCCCATGGCAATAATCAGCGCGCCTAGCGATATACGCTCCATCTCGATCCCTAGCAGGCCCATAAACAGCAGCGTACCCAGCACCGTGAGCAGTAGGGTGCTACCGACCACGACGCCTATCCGCCAACCCATGGCCAGACACAGCACGCCAATCACGATGGCCACTGACATCAGTAGGTTGAGCAGAAAGTCATTGATGGCATCGTTAACCACATTATGCTGTTCGTACAGCGGGTGAAGCTCAACCCCAAGCGGGATTCTGCTTTTTAATTCTTCTAAGCGCGCTTCCACTGCCTCACCCACTTCAATAATGTTGTCAGTGGCTACGCCCGCAATACCAATCGTAAATGCGGCTTGGCCGTTATAGCGGATCAGTTGGCTGGGTAGCTCTGTGGGCTGACGAGACACATCCGCGATATCCACCAGTGATATCTGCTCAGTGGTGCCGGGGCGGCCAATGCGGATTGCTTCAATCAACGCCGTGCTATCAATCTCGCTGCGGGCCACTAACCGCACCTGACGGTCACCAACACGCAGGCTGCCTGCATCCTTAACGGCATTTTCCGTTTGAATAGTATTGATGATCTGGTCGATCGGTATGCCAAGCGTGGTGAGGCGCTCATTAGAGATATCGATATAGATGCTTTCTTCGCGCTCGCCAGCGGTGGTCACACGGGCAACGCCAGGCACGGCAAGTAGCTCCCGCTGTAGAAAAGTGGAAATATCGCGAATTTCTCGAGTGGTGAAACCGTCAGCGGTCACCGCATAAAACAGGCCGTATACCTCACCAAAATCATCGTTAATCTGGGAGCCAATGACGCCATCAGGCAGATCCCCTTGGGCATCATTGACCTTATTGCGTAGCTCATCCCAAATCTGCGGTAGCTCGTGGCTACGGTAATTGGCGTGAACCTCTACTTGAATTTCAGAGCGTCCGGGAAGCGATTTTGATTCGATAATATCGATCTGCTCCATTTCCTGGATCGCACGTTCAAGTCGCTCGGTGACTTCCTCTTCCACCTCGGTAGCCGTGGCGCCGGGGTAGGGGGTGTTAATAATCGCATTGGGTATGGTGAAGGAGGGGTCTTCAAGTTTACCGACGCTATTAAAGCCCCAGAGGCCCCCAAAGAAACAGATCACCACGACGAGCCATGTATAAAGAGGCCGTTCAATCGACAGCTTGGCGATATTCATAGGGCCTCCTACAGCGCTGCGTCGAGCGGTTTGACGTGCATACCTTCGCGCAACTGCTGCACGCCAGCGGCTGCAATCGATACGCCAGATTGGAGGCCGGCAATAATGATGACGTGGTCACCGCTCACTTCACCCACCGTGACTTGCTGAGGTGAGACAGTCTCGTTTTCCGGGTCATATACCCACACCCTAAAATCACCGCCCTCGCTATGATCCAGCGCGCTGGCAGGCACTATCATCACTGAGGAGGTCAGGGTGTCTTCCATCTCTATAAAGACGGTAGCGGTAGTGCCGGGTAAGGCGATAAGAGGCACACCTTCAGCAGGGGCAAACTCAATTTGATAGGTTTGCGCGACTTCGTCCGGTTCGGTGACGTGCTCACGGTAGATCAGCGGGATTCGCTCGCCGGGCAGCGTGGCGATTTCCGCCTCCACATTAAAAGCGCGGTCGTTTTCCAAATGCTGCATGAGTGCTTCAGGCACGTTAATGCGAATACGCAGCTCGGAAATATCCTGGATGCGCACCACCTCGGTATTCGGCGGGACGGTGGTATGATTCTCCACGAGTCGCCGGGTGATCAGAGCATCAAACGGGGCGTAAAGCGAGGTATAGGCAAGCTCTTGTTTCGCGCTTTCCAACTGCGTCTCGGCGAGTTCCGCATCAGCCCGGGCTGCATCCAATACAGATTCAGAGACGGCATTATGAGAGTAAAGGTTGCGCTGTCGATTGAGATGTCGACGGGCTTGCTCAACCTCTGCTTCTGCACCACGCACTTGCAGGGCGTAATCCGTAGGGTCTAGCTGCGCGATTAATTCGCCACTAGGTACTGTGGAACCTTGCACAACGGAAAACGTTTGAATGCGACCTCCCACCTGAAAAGCAAGATTGACGGTGCTAACGGCATCAACGCGGCCCACAAAACGTCGGCTGGGAAATAGATCCTGTTGACCGGTTTCAAACAGCTTTACAACTTGGGCAGGGGGCTCCTGAGGTTCTTCATCATTGGAGCAGCCGATGAGCAGTAGTGCCGTTGCTAGTAATACTATCCATGAGTGTTGGGGCTTCATTCATTGCCTCCCTGCAGGCGTTGATCCGTTTGTAAGCGTTAGCGTTAAGTGTGCTCATCATTCAATAACGCTGTTTAATCCGCTTACTATAATCGGTACTCTTATAAGATTCGAACATACGTTTAGTTTTTTGCTATTAGCGGTAGCGCAAAACGATAATGCAAACTGAGGATGGCGAGCGTGCAAGGGAAGCTGCAAAAAACTAATTTAAAGGCGGTACCTCGTAGGAATAATCGCAAACGTTACTGCCTGGGTTTCGCGCTAGCGCTGTTGCTAAGCGGTTGTGCCGTTGGTCCTGATTACCAAGCGCCTAACCTTGCCCTACCGGATGCATGGCCTGAACACATTACCCTAAGCCAGTCTGAGCGGGACGATTGGCGCCAGTGGTGGCGGCAGT
The DNA here is from genome assembly GCF_050269715.1 of Halomonas sp. NPDC076908. Taxonomy (NCBI): domain Bacteria; kingdom Pseudomonadati; phylum Pseudomonadota; class Gammaproteobacteria; order Oceanospirillales; family Halomonadaceae; genus Halomonas; species Halomonas sp. NPDC076908. The sequence continues at coordinate 114,843 of NZ_JBNNIW010000012.1, forward strand.
TCAACGACCCAGCGCTGAATCAATTGGTGGAGCGTGCCACTCAGGATAATCTTGAGTTGACGATTCAACTGGCGCGTATTCAAGAGGCCAGGGCGCAGCTGGGGTTTGCCGAGGCTGAGCAATTTCCAACGGTTGGTTTTCAGGCGGAAGCTACCCGCGAGCGAACGCCAGGTGCCGCGCTACCCCTCGATTTCGAGCCCATTCAAGACCTGATCACCTCAACCAATAATCAGTACTCCTTAGCGGCTAGCCTGGAGTATGAGCTTGATCTATGGGGGCGTTTGGCCAATGAGCGGGAGGCAGCGCTCGCTGCTTTTCAAGAGAGCCAGTTTGCTCGCGATGCCGCTGAAATAAGCGTAATAGGCGATGTAGTGACGACCTACTTCAACCTTAAAAGCGCAGAGGCCCAACAGCAGTTACTGGACGAAACACTGGCGTCCTATGAAGAGACCTATCGCTTGCAGCGGCTGCGTTTTGAGCACGGCGATATCAGCGAGCTGGAAGTAAAACAGGCCGAAGCGGAGTGGCTGGGGCTAAGGTCAGAGACACCTTCTTTGGCACAGCAGGTAGAGTCGCTTCGCGGTGCGTTGGGCGTGCTGGTGGGTATGTCACCCAATGAACTTATCACGGCCCTTGATACCGGCAATACGCCACTTGCCAGCATCGCTCAGCCTAAAAAGATTCCCAGAGTGATGCCATCTGAGTTATTGCAGCGGCGGCCTGATATTCGCTCTGCAGAAGCGTCGCTGATTGCCGCCACGGCACAAGTCGGGGTAGCGGAAGCAAATCGACTGCCTTCTCTAAATCTCAGTTCCTTTCTCGGTACAACCGCCGCCAGTAGCAGTGATTTATTTACTGATTCAGCAAGAGCATGGGGGCTTGGGGCATCGGTGATGGGCCCGCTGTTTGATTTTGGCCGCACTCGTGCAGGTGTTGAGAGCGCTGAAGCCTTGGTTGAACAGGCAGAAGGACAATACCGCTTAACTGTACTGACCGCATTTAACGAAGTGAGAGATGCGCTATATAGCTACGATTTTACTTCCCAACGAGCCGATGCCGTGGATGAGCAAATAAGCGCCATTGAGCGGGCACGGGATCTGGCGGTTTTGATGTATGACCAAGGACAGGTAAGCCAGATTGAACGACTCGATGCGGAGCGAAACTTACTGTCTGCGAGGTTAGAGCAAGCCGATGCACGGCGTGAACAATTAGCCTCAGCGGCCACGCTGTTTAAAACGTTGGGGGGCGGCTGGCAGCTAGACAGTGACGCCAGTTATTGATGACTCCTGGATGACTGAAAATGCGGTCCACCGAAGCGTGCAGATTTTGTTACTATTTTGCGCTTTGAAACGGCTCGTCTGTTTCTTCCGCTTTGTTGCTCTGGAGCCGCTATGCTTCGCCTTGTTGACCAGATTCAGCCCGTTGATCTCAATGCTGGCGAAGAAACACGCCGCTATTTGGATACGCTAACCAAGCCGCCGGGAAGTTTAGGTGCGCTGGAAGAGCTCGCTATTCAGCTTAGCGCCATCACTGGCGAGCTTAAGCCTACCGTTACTCCGCCTGCTGTGCTGGTGTTTGCCGCTGATCATGGTGTTGCCGCTGAGGATGTGTCTGCGTTTCCCCAAGAAGTGACCACGCAGATGGTGGCTAATTTTGCCAACGGCGGGGCCGCCATTAACGTCTTTGCTCGCCAAATAGGCGCCCAAATCGAAGTAGTGGATGTGGGGGTTGCCTCTAGCTTGACCATTCCCGGCGTTACCCAGGCGAAAGTGCGTGCGGGTACCGCCAATATGGTGGTGGAAGACGCCATGCGGGCTGAAGAGGCGTTGGCCGCACTAGACGTCGGTGCCGCCTCTGTTGAACGCGCCAAAAAAGCGGGGGCTAACTGCATTATTGTCGGCGAAATGGGCATTGCCAACACCACCGCCAGCAGTGCCATGCTGGCGGTGTTGCTAGGCGTGCCGGTCGCCCGCGTGGTGGGAGCGGGTACCGGTATTAACAGCGCTCAGCAGGCACATAAAATCGCGGTGATTGAGCGTGCTATTAGCGCTCGGCAAGCCAATTCAGAGGCGCCACTAGAGGTGCTTGCCAAGCTAGGTGGCCTGGAAATCGCCGCAATGACAGGTGCTTATATAGCTGCAGCGGCGCATCGGCTACCGGCAATTGTGGATGGCTTTATAGCCACCGTGGCGGCGCTTACCGCCTGCAGGCTTTGCCCGGCAGTACGCGGCTACCTAATTTTCGGCCACCGTTCGCAAGAGCCTGGTCACGACATCGCCCTAAAGGCGTTAGACGCTAAACCACTGCTCGATATGGGTATGCGGCTAGGCGAGGGGAGCGGTGCCGCATTGGCCTATCCGCTACTCCAAGCAGCCACCGCGATGGTAGCGGAAATGGCCACCTTTGCCGATGCCGGTGTTAGCGATAACGCTGGATGATGACCATTTTGAGCGATTATTTGCCCGCTGCTTTAGTGATGGTGGCCGTCGCGATTATGATTGATCTGATCGTCGGCGACCCGCGCTCACTGCCGCATCCAGTGGTGCTGATGGGGCGGGTGATTAGCGGCTATGAGCGGCTCTGGAATCGCGGCTCTGCCAAGCAGCGCCGGGTAAGTGGCGTGGTGCTAACCCTCATCTTGGTAGGCGGTGTATGGAGTGTTGGCTGGTTGCTGCTTGTAGTGCTGGCGCGGCTGCACCCTGGCCTGGCGCTCCTGGCTGAACTGTGGCTGCTCTCCACAACACTTGCTATTAAAGGCTTAGGTGAGGCTGCCCGCGCTGTGATCAAACCGCTTACCCAAAGCGATTTGCCCGGAGCGCGTAAGGCGCTGGGGATGATAGTCGGCCGCGATACCCAACACTTGGATGAAGCGGAGATTACCCGAGGCACGGTGGAAACCGTGGCGGAAAACACCGTGGATGGTATCACCGCGCCGCTATTCTTCGCCCTGATTGGTGGGGCACCGCTAGCGTTAGCCTACAAAGCGGTGAATACTCTTGATTCAATGGTGGGTTATAAAAACCAGCGCTATGCCGATTTTGGCTTTGCCTCCGCTAAGCTGGACGATGCGGCGAATTGGATACCGGCCCGTTTAACGGTGCTATGTCTGTGGCTGGCTGGCCTGATATTGAGTATTTCAGGTGTTTTGCACCTACGTTGGAAAGGCGCACTGCGTGGCACTTGTCGCGATGCGCCGCGCCACCCCAGCCCCAATGCTGGCTGGCCGGAGGCCATGGTGGCAAGACTACTTGGCGTTCAACTGGGGGGCACCAATTATTATCAAGGTGTGGTATCTCAGCGCGCTACTCTAGGTGAGCCGCTTGAAGTGCTACAGGTCAAACATATCACTGCTACGGTGCACTTAATGCACGGCGCCTGGCTACTGTTTATGTTGCTAGCAGTTGTGGTGATAGCGGGCATGTCATTCATTTTTAAGGGGCTACTATGAGTAAATGTATGTGGCCCAGCTCTCCATGGCCCAAGCATGGCGGCCAAGCCGAAGCGCTATTAGCGCACTTCGGTTTGCCAGCCGGTCACCGCCTGGAAGATTTTAGCGCCAATCTTAACCCTTTGGGGCCGCCCGCTTGGGTCCGCACCTGGTTAACCAAGCAACTAGCAGGCCTTGAGCGCTACCCTTCACCGGATTATGCCGCGGCTCGCCAGGCAATTGCCGCCCACCACCAGCTTCAGCCCGAGCAGGTGCTGCTGACCAACGGCGGTGCCGAGGCTATTTTTCTCGCCGCTGCGCTACATGCAGGTAAGCGAGCCGCGGTTCTTACCCCCAGCTTTGGCGAGTACGCCCGGGCGTGCCATGCGCATCGGCTTTCGCTCACTGAAATGGCGCTTCCTGCACCACACTTTGTATTGGATCTTGAGGCACTGGTAGCGTCTCTAAGCGGTATTGATGTGCTGTTTCTATGTCGGCCCAATAACCCGACGGCAACGCTGGTTGACTTTCCAGCAATGGAAGTCTTACTAGAGCAGACCGCGTTGATTGGCTGCCGGGTGGTGGTCGATGAAGCCTTTATCGATATGGTGGGGGAGACGCCACAACAGGTTTCGTTGGCATCGCTACTGGTACGCTATCCTCACTTGATGCTGCTGCACTCAATGACCAAATTTTATACCCTGCCTGGGCTACGGCTGGGCTATATGTTGGCGGATGAGGCAACGATAAACAGCGCCGCCACCCATCAGCCCCCCTGGAGCGTTAACCACTTGGCGGCTGAACTGGTGGCACCTTTGTTGGCGGATGAGGCCTTTGTCCGCCGCACCCAGCGCTGGTTGGCCACTGAGCGCCCTCGCATGATGCAGGCACTCACCCAGCTAGGGCTTGAGCCAGGGCTTGAACCAGTGCTTGAGCCAGTTCTTGAGATAGTCCCGAGCCACGCCTGTTTTTTTCTAATGCGGCCTAGCGCTGCGCGTGGCATTACCAGTGACGCGCTGTTTGAGCAGCTACTACGCCGGGGCATTCTGGTACGTCATACCCACAACTTTTCTGGACTCGATGGCGACTGGTTGAGGGTTGCGTTGCGAGACGAACCTGCCAATCGGCGGCTAATCAGCGTACTGAAAAAAGTAACTGAAGAAAGAGCTACTGCATGATTGTCTTCATTAGCGGCGGCGCGCGCTCCGGCAAAAGTGAACTCGCCGAGCAGCGCGTGCTTAGCGTAGCTGGCGGTTCACCCTGCTATTACATTGCGACCGCCGATGTATATGACGATGAGATGGCTGAACGGGTGTCCCGACACCAGCAAGTAAGGAACGGGCAGGGGCAAGCCGCTCAATGGGTCACATTAGAAGCGACATTGGCGATTGACCAAGCAGTGGCTCAGGTGCCCGATGGCAGCGCAGTGCTGCTGGACTGCTTAACCCTGTGGACTAGTCAAGTGCTATACGCCAGTGAGCTAAGCGAAGAGGAGGGCTTGGCACGGCTGCAAACAGCAGTGGGCAGCGCTAGGGCACGCCATGTTCATCTGGTGATTGTCTCCAATGATATTAACGAAGCACTGCCTCCCACCGATCCTGACACCTGGCGATACCTGGCATTTCTGCAGCGAGCCCACTGCTGGCTGGCGGCAGAGGCCGACTCGGTAGTTGAAGTGGTAGCTGGCTGCGCGATTGAATGGAAATCTGGAGAGTGGAAATCGCAGAGGGAAGGCAGTGCATGAGGGAGCAATTGCCATGAGAAATATGCTGTTTGGTCTGCTGCTAGCGCTGCAATTTCTTACAAGAATACCAGTTCCCGTTGCCTGCCCCTGGACGCCGGAGACTCGGCGCTGGGCCGTTCGCGCCTACCCATTAATCGGCCTGCTGATCGGCAGTGTGTTGGCGCTGGTAGCCGTTGCTATGCAAAACGTCCCAGTGCCGATTACCGCCTTAGCACTGCTTAGCTTATGGGTCGCGCTCTCCGGTGGGCTGCATTTGGATGGTGTGGTGGACATTGCCGATGCCCTGGGCAGCAATCAGCCCCTGGCGCGCCGCTGGGAGATCATGAAAGATCCGCAAATCGGCAGCTTTGGGATATTGGCGCTGCTGTTTCTGCTCGCCTGGAAGGGCGTGCTGCTATGGGCGCTGCTCACCTATCAGGCGCCGTTATGGTGGCTTTTAATAGTGCCCGCACTAGGACGTTGGGGTGGCGTTGCGTTACTGGTGTTGACGCCTTGCGCCCAACAAAAAGGCTTGGCATGGAGCTGGCAGCAGTCGCTTAGCGGCAAGGACGTGGCGCTCGCGCTATTGCCATTGGCGGTGATAGCACTGCTTGCCCCCTCACTAGTTGTGATGATGCTAATGGTCATGGTTTTTGTGGTACTAATGCGCTGGCTTATGTTGCGACTGTTTAACGGCATCAATGGCGATATGGTCGGTGCCACCATTGAAGGAGGAGAGCTTTGGCTATTGATCTTACTGTGGAGCTGGTGGCCGTTCGTCACGGTATCACCGCTTGGAATCTAGAGCGCCGCTATCAGGGCCAGCAAGATATTCCGCTGCTATTTCCCGATGCCGAAGCAGGACTGTTAGCACTGCGTAAGGCGCTGAAGAGTGAGCGCTTTGATGCCATCTACTCAAGCGATCTGCAGCGCTGCCAGCAAACTCTGCAGTGGACTGAAGTAGCCAAAGCGGACGTGCCGCTTACGCTTGAACCGCGCCTGCGCGAGCTCGATTTTGGCGAATACGAAGGCAAGGTGTATGACGAGCTAAAAGATTTGCCCCATTACCGCGCCTGGATTGATAGCGTGGGCGAACTGCAAATTCCTGGTGGCGAATCGGCAGCTCAACTGCGCCAACGGCTAGATGCGTGGCTACAGGATCTGGCGACGAAAGCACGCTCGGATAGCTATCAAAAGGTATTGACCGTGACCCACGGAGGTGTGATTCGAGAGCTGCGTCGTCGCTTTGAAACACTCCACTTCTGGGACGGCACCGTACTTCAGGCCCAAGGCAGGCGCTGGCAGCTTATTTATCAAACAGACAAACATGGGAAAGGGGAATGGCTATGCAGCTCTTCATCGGCGGTGCCTGCGCTGGCAGACGCAACGCCGTAGCCAAGCGTTTTCCGACCACTCAGTGGAAGCGCTTAGCTGCCGATGCACCCTTCGCAGACAGCCACCAAGCGCTAGTCGCCAACACCCCGCTAGCGATAACAGGCGTGCTTGAGTGGCTCAGTGCTAATTTAGGTAGCGCAGACACTGAGACGCTTCGCCAACAGTGGCAGGGCGATATGGCAACGCTATGCCAGCGCGCTGACCAGCTAAACGCACCGTTAATCATTTTAGCCACTGAAGTAGGTCGTGGCATTGTCCCCATGCAGCATGAACAGAGACGGCTACGTGACCTCAATGGCTGGTTCACCCAAGACGCTGCTGCCCAAGCCGAGCAGGTGTGGTATGTCCGGCATGGGTTGGTGATGGCGATTAAGTAATTAGTTAGTCAAACGCTTAAAAGAACATTAACAGACAAGGAGGCTAAGCTGCTGGTTTATGGGGTTGGGCTGTGATGTCCACTCCTAGCGCTCGTGTAACTGCTAGCATGGTCTTAAGGGTTGGGTTACCTGATTCGCCAAAGGAGCGGTAAAGCTGTTCTCGGGATAAGCCTGTTTCAACCGCCAGTTGAGACATACCTTTTGCTCTGGCGGCTACGCCAACCGCTTTTGCAATATAGCTTGCATCACCGGTTTCAAAAGCATCGGCAAGAAATATCGCAATGGCTTCTTCGTTATCCAGTGCTGCAGCAGGATCATAATCGTAAAGTTGTTTGCTCATATTTACCTCCATGCCTTCACAAGGCGATGAGCTGTATCTATATCTTTCTGCTGAGTGCTCTTGTTACCGCCACATAGCAGTAAAATCAATTCATCGCCGCGCTGACAAAAGTAGACCCGATAGCCAGGCCCATAATGAATTCTCAGTTCACTGACGCCTTGCCCGACTGGCTGAACATCACCAGGTAGGCCATTAGCTAAGCGAAAAATACGCGCAGCAATAGTGGCTTTAGCCCTAATCCCGCCTTATTCATGAGTGTGCTGATTGAGCGTCGCGAAGCCCCAGGTTGCTGGCACCGACTCCCAGCAGCCGTATTTGCGGTGTGAATACCTGCCGATATATACCCAAATAGTACGGTTTCTTTGTTGCTATATAACCTTCAGTAATCGATTCCGGCCATCAGGGCAGCCGTGATCGCCAGCCATCGTGATGGCCGCCTTGCGCTTGGATCGGTTGTGATATCAACCGTGTATCAGCTCAGTGCGGTCAGCTTCGGTAGCCCCTTAAGCAAGGTGGGCCACCATTTGTCAGCGGCATCGCCAAGGTGAACAGTGATGCGCCGGGCGTGTAGCGAGATAGTGGACGCGATCTTGAGCACTTGCTCGCGCATCCGGCTCAGGCTCCAGCCTTGGTGGGTTTGCCGCTCCAGGAGGCAGCGCAGTCCATGCAAGACCTGGTAGGCGTAGAGACTCAGTAGCAGACTCACTTCGTTGCGGGCCATCACCTCTTGAACGGTGGAAGCGCCGCGGTCGGTCGAGGAGAGATGCACGTCGAGTGCTGATTTCACCTCGCCCATGTGCGCCTCGGCACTGCCGCGCTTACGGTAGAGCGCCAGAACCTTCTCCGGCGGCCAGTCGAACTGGCTGAGATTGGTGAC
>NZ_JBNNIW010000013.1:0-122541 GCF_050269715.1 Halomonas sp. NPDC076908
ACGCGTTACGACAAGCTGGCCAGTAGCTTCAAGGCCATGGTGACATTGGCTTGCATTGAGCAATGCATGAGAGCCGACTTTTCAGACAGAACCTAGGAAGAGTAGGTTCATGTGTTGCTAAAACCGGTAGCGGTGATGCAGGTCATCCACTTGCGGGCAAATGGGTGCCGTTATTATGGTTTATTATCTTGCTCTGCAGAATATTGGGCGTAGAGTAAATCAGCAAAATCGGACTCATCAATGGCACCGATAACCAGGTCTTTGACTGCGTCAGCAAATAACTCATTATCAGCGGTAAGTTCGAAATCATTAAGAGACAAATATTCCAGGCCGACTGCCAAACCAGTTCGCTTGTTAGCATCTGGTAAAGAGTGGGAAAGAGCAATGGATGCTACATATTTTGCCGCAATCTCAAAAACGTCATCTAAGCCAGAGTATGCAATAGCATTGTCTACTCTGCCCAAAGCACCTTGAAGCTTATTTATATCGGCAGAGCCTTTCATGCCTGGCTCATGCTCAAGGATGAAGATATTTATCTCAACAACACGCTCGAAAGGAAAAAAAATAAGGTTCATTACATATCAGCTAGCTTTTTGAAAGTGCGCTTATGCGTTCTGAGAACCAGCTTTGTTTCAGACTTAACTATCTGCTGCCCAGATTCACCGGAGAGATCTAGTTGCTTGCTGGCTACGATTTTGGGACGTTTAACAGCCTTAACGCCGTACGCTTCTATTTTTTTGTTCATAAGCACCTCTGAGCAATTGGGTCAGATTATACACCTGAGCCAGCGTAAAAAAAGCGACACCCTACCCTGTAATCCGATCTGCACCACCGCTTTGAAATGCCAGCCTCACAATAGCGACATCACAGCCTATGACGCACTACGAAACAGCAAAATCATATGAGCGTACTCCGAGGGCGAGCGCGCTGGCCAGTATGCCCGGCAGCCCATAGCAGTGGTCGCCGTGCACGTGGGTAATAAAGATGGCCTTCAATGAATGAAACGACAGCTTCATGTACAAAACCTGATGCTGGTCACCACAATCGAACAAGTACCAGCCCTTCCCCTTGCTCTCTCGCAAAGCTATTCCGGAGACGTTTCTCTGCTTGGCGGGCACGCCGGCGGAGGTGCCGAGGAAGAGCGAATTCATACTTAAAAACCTTAAAGCCTTCTATTTGCATATAACGCATCAAACAGCTACTTGATGAGGCTACCAACTTTTTTGGAATAAGAATGGCAATAACTCTACCAAGTCCGCGGCTTTGACTTTTAAATGGATTACTCGAAGTATGTTTCCTCACATCTCTCGGTAATTTCGCTGCGCATTTTCCCATCTTGTTCGTCACGTTCCTTATGTATAAGACCCATTTCTTGTAGCTTACTTGTCCTTTTTCCAACCATTTGATGAGTTGTATCAATAAGTGCAGATATTTCACCTGCACGCATACTTCTCTTTTCATCATTAAGCGTAGTCACAATATCTAACTCTACTTGGTCAAGCATAATATCTTTATTTAGCCTTTCCACTTCTTCTTTAAAATCATCCGACAGATTAACTATAGAGCAAGTACCTTCCATACATTCAGGGCATCTCCACCTAAAAAGCTCTATACTTTCCCTTTTTTCCATAGGGTGACAAAATCCACATTGCCCACACTTTATTGTTTGATTTTGTGAAAGATATTGGTGAATGGCTCTTGTGTATTCAAAGCATCGTTGTACAAAATAGTTCCTATACTCACGACCTTCAGGATATCCCCAATTCATCCTTTCGCTCTCGCAAAGCCCTAGAAAAACAGCATATACAATGACATCTTTCCCTGCCTTATCGCGCGTGGCTTTATATCTTGACAAGAAAAAATTAGACTCTAACGAAGAAAAAATCTCTTCTAAATCTGGACTAACAATAAAGTGACTTGTTTGAGGATTGCCGCCTAAGTTATCAAAGTATTTTCCGCCCACTTCTTTATCAATAATTCTCTTTCTGACGCTCTTAGCTTCTTCAATTATACAATTGAGAAGCTGCTGCTGATTATGTCTATCTAGTTTGTTTTCAAATGGTTCAAGAGCGTAGCGGTTGAGTCTATCAAAGTATTTAAAGATCGTGTTTTCGTAATACTTTCTAGATGCTAACTTGATAGAAGAAATGGTAATTTTTTCACCCCTAGACACCTTATCTAGATAGCAAATATGAAGCACATGACCCATTATTCTCGGAACGTTAAATGATGCCTTGAACATCATATGCATATAGTCGTTTATTGAGACGCTAGATGTAACATCAAAATAGTTTTCCAACGTTTCTCCAAACGCTGAAAAACGGGTTGTAAGTAACCTAAGCGCATAATCTGAAGCCGACCGCTCCATTTCTTGGACTTCACTTGCCTCATATAAATCTGAGAAATCTAGGCCTATTGTATCGGCTTTACCTGGGTCTATCTTTCCGTAATAGACACGACCAGGATAACCAGCAACTTTCAGCTTTACTGTCTCATTGCTAGAATTGTTTAGCGGAGACAAAACGACATCAATAAAAAGTCGTTGATCGACTAAAGCTAGCTCAGAGAAATCATCAAAGAAAACCACCAGCCTTATTAGACCTGCCTCTGAAATTAAAGTTTTTATTTCGTCAATTATCTCACCGAAAGGGAAAGATTTTAATACGACGTCAGAGTACTCATTATAGGTATCACTATCATCTAGAGCTTTATCAAAATCTGACAATGAGCCTGAAACTTCTGTGCTTAACCCAAATTGATTCAGATTAATTTTGGTGGCTAGCTTACCATCAATAGAAGCAGTTTTTGAGGATTCTTGTTGCTGTTTAATCCTGAGCTGATTTGTTATTTTTTGAAGCACAGGTATTTCGTGCTTCTCTAGCCTTGAATTCTTAACTCGGATTCCGATTTCATTTAGCGAGCTTTTCAGTTCGTCATATTGTTTTTTTATACCTCTCCACCGCTCCAGAAAATTTAACTTATCGCAACTTTCACCCACTTCTCTTAGAAGTTCAGCAATTACTTTTCCTAGCATTATTTTACGTAACATATGTGACCGATACGCTACGTTGGATACCCCTATACTTTCTAGCTCCTCATCAGGAATGTTGACTGCTTCCAGAACATCATATAGTGACTTTACGTCTATATAAACTGATATAACGTCCTTTCGCTTCCTCAACTCAGATTGAGCCTTTGCGAAAACAGTACTTTTACCTGTACCTTTTCGTCCTAGTAAAAAAGTCGTATTGCTAGAAAGAACTGCCTGCAATACTGCGCCGCCCGGCAAAGCATCAACGTAGAGTTGATCTACGGGTTTATCACCGATCTCTGACTCGAAATCTCGAAGCTCTGCTCGTCTATATTGACGTAGCGATTCCGATATTTTTGAAAACCTTTCTAAATCCATCGTATTGTTCATTTTTTATGTGCCGCCTGCATTAAACATTAATAATAAGGAAATTATATAACTTCAATAAAAAAGTAGGTGCATTCACTGAAGTTATATAACTATCTAATTTAACTCTATCTTAATAATTCGCTGCAAGGCAAAGAAAATATTGCCCATTTATCTGTATTCTCTTACCAGTACCTTTCCCCGCTTCATCATTCCAATTCAACACACTCGATCTCCCCACCAAACCACTGCTGCTTGAGCCCCCGCTGCTTTTCCAACAACAACGTAAGGTACTCACGCAATGGATGAGCAGATGGCAGCGCGGCGAGATGCTTACGTAGCCTGCGCTGATAAGGAAACTGCTCAGCAGGCACGTGCAGCGGCGTGGCGTTTTGAGAAAGCCATTCGATGTTGGGCAGGAGCAAGTGGGTGGCGCTGCTGTCCAGCGCTAGCGTGACGCCTTTTACATCGAAGTCACCGGCATACATATGCGGTCGGTGGGTTTTGCACCACGCCTCTCTTAGTAGGGCAAAGCCGCCGCCGTAGTGGCTATCGCCACGGTAGACGATCAGCGGGTTTGCGTAGCCGCTTAGTGCTGGCAATTCTGGTGAGAACTCATAGAAGCTGTCCAGGTTTTCGAACTGTATCAGGGCGCTGAACGCACTCAGCTTTAGGCCGAGTACATCCACATCGCGAATGGCGCGTGGCTCGTTGGCAAGCCCGAGTGTTGGCTGTAGCGGAAAGCTGACGAGAACACGTCTCGCACGGGGGCTTTCGCGGGTGGCTTTGTCTTCTTCCACGCCCTCTTTCGCCTGAGCGCTGCTGGTTAGGCCGCTGAGTGAGCGGCCTAGCGGTGCTATGCGGGCGCTCTCTAATACATCATTGATCTGCGCCAGCAAGGCGGCGTCAAAGCGCAGCGCTTTACTATTGATTCGCGTGGCTAGGTCAATGTCGTGCTGATGGCACCAGGCCACTACGTCGTCCACCCACTGGCGGCGGGGCTTCTCCACCGAGGGCTGGCGAAGAAGTTCACGGGCGACGCCGTTTAGCCCATTGCGGGCGCGGCCGGGTAGGTTCATACGGCCAGCTGCAGTTCTACATCGTGGATCAGGCGCAGGTGATTGAATTGGCTGGCCTGACTCTCCTGCTGTTTAAGCCGGAACGCTTTCTGATCGCTGCGCGGCAGGCCCTGGTATTCGGAAATCACCTGGAAGAGCCAGATTTCCTCCGGCCATTCCAGCGGGCTTTCGTGTAGGTAGTCAAGGGCGCTGACCGGCTCCGCCTGGGGCTGGTCGATCACGCTTAAATAGAAGTGTTCCACATCCTGCTTGAGCGCCTGCTGTCGGGCGGCGGCGAGGCTGCTCTCCTGGGCTTGGGCCGGGGCCGCGGCTTCAACGGTTTGCGTGGTGTGGCGCGGCTGGGGGAGTTGGTGCAGTAGCTCGGCGAGCAACCGGCTATCAAGGTTGCGATCCAGCGCTGGGGCGGCGGCGGCGCTTAGCGGGGCGGCTTGATTGACCAGCGTGGGCACTTCGCTGCGGCGGGCGTAGTTGCCCGGCACAAAGCCGGGGTGTTCGCGCATAAAGGCGGCCATGCCGCTGATCAGGCGGCTGCGCGCCTGCTGCTTGCGAAAGCGTGCCATTAGTTCGATCAAGCGCCGCTGCACTTCACGCAGGCCGGTGTAGTGGTTACTTAGCTGCTGCTGAAGCTGGCTGATCAACAGTTTGCGCAGGCTGCCGTCGCTGCCCACCAGTTCGATCAGCTCGTCGAAGTCGATTAGCGCCAGGCCATCCAGTAGCCTCGCGATCTGCTTCTGGGCGCGGTCGTTTTCGCGAATTTTGTCGTTGAGCTGGCTGACGAAACCAAAATCACTATTCAGCCGCTGCCATAAGCTGTCGATGGCATCGGCGAAGCGCCCGTTCAGATCATCGACCTCCTGGCGCAGCCGCATCAGTTGCTGCTCCAGCCGCCAATGTTCGCCGCGGCTGCGCGCTTCCCGGTAGCTGTGTACCAGGGCGCGAATCAGCTCCAGGGTTTCCGCTACGTCGGCATTTACATGGCGGCGGGTCTCGTCGGCGAGCATTTCGGCGATCAGTTCGCGTACCTTGGGCGCCAGCTTCACGCCGCTCTGCTCGTCCGGCCGCCATAGAATGCGCGCCACCAGCAGCTTGCGTAGCGCGCTATCGCTAAGCGATTCCAGCGGCACTTCATCACGGGTGTAGGCCTGCATCAGCGTATCGGCGTGCTTGCCCAGCAGCGCCAGCCGCTCACTGCCGGTTTTGAGCAAGCGGCTTTCCAGGGCGTGTTCGCCGCTTGTACTCACACCTGAATTCACAACAAGGCCTCCTGGGAACCGGAGCCTTCTGCGCTGCCCTCTTCGATGGGCAGGTTCTCTTCGTCGCGAATAAAGCGCACCAGATCCACCAGGTAGTCGATCTTGCCAGTGACCACGAACACCTGCCGCTCTGAATGGGGTTGGAGCAGGTAGCCGTGCTCTTTCAGGCGCTTGAAAACTTGCTTAACCTGGGCATCGAGCTGGTCACTTTGCGAGCCAAAAAAGCTGTCGGTGGCCAGGCGCTCCAGGCGTTCTCGAAGGCTTTGGTTGTCTTCGCACTTGGCGCTGAACTCGGCGGGTTTGAGCACGTCGCCGGGGGCGGCCAACGTATCCCGGCCCAGGGCCTCTTGCACCAGCTGCAGCCACTCCAGCAGCGGCAGCAGGCTATTGAGGGTATCGCCAAGCTGGCGGGACAGTTGATCCCGGGCGCTGTCATTGAGCTGACGCCAGGCCAGAAAATAGACGCTGCCGTCTTCATTGCTGGCCAGGCGGCGGTTAAGCGGCCGCAGGTAGGTGTCGATCTCCTCGCGGGTCTCTTCGTTGGTGAGATGACGATAGCCGCTCTCATCGCTGATCGGGCAGACAAACTCACCGGCCAGCAGGCGTTCAAGCAGTGGGCCATGTTCGATCATACCGTCACCTCCTGCTGGCGTTCCTGGAGCCGTTCGGCCAGGCGGCTTAGCCGTGGCTCGATGCGTTTTAACACCCGCTTGTTGGGATTGGCCTCATCGCGATCGATCAGGTAGCGGTTGGCGAACAGCAGCAGCACATCGGACTCGGGGTTGGGAAAGGCGCCGACGATATGAATGCGGTTGCTGTCGCAGGCGTCGAACAGTTTTTCAACGTTGTGATAGGCCAGGGTACCGATCTCATCGATGGGCCAGTGGATGGCGATTTCCGCATCGCCGCGCAGCAGGCGGGTAAAGGCGAGTAGGAACTTGCACAGAATCAAATACGCCATGCCGTGGCTGGAGGACTCCAGCAGTTGGCGGTCGTTCTTGATCACCAGATCGGTGCCGCCTTCGTTCAGGTGCAGCTCCAGGCGCAGCAGGCTTTCAAAGCTATATTGCTGGTCACTGCGCAGCAGATCGACCACGTCCGCCAAGGCGTTGAGGTAGTCGTCGCTGGGTAGCGTCTGGCCGGATTCCCGCCACTCTTTGTAGCGCTGGGCGAACAGCTTCAGCGGCTCCCAGAAGCCCAGTTCATCGATGGTGGACTGGATGCGCACTTCGGCCTTGCTGATGCCTTCCAGACGCAGATCGTCGGCGACCTCTTCAGAGAGCCGACGGCTTTGGGCGCTAATGCGTCGGTTCAAATCGCGAAACACAGTAAAGAACTTATCCAGGTCGTCGCTTAGGTTGCGCCCTTCCTGAATCAGCTGCTGCTGTTGATCTTCGAGCAGTTTGAGCATGTCGCGCAGTAGCGGCAGCTGTAGGCGCGGGTTGTCGCTCTGCAATTTGCTGCGCTCGCTCTCCAGCGCCTCGGCGAAGCCGCTGCTGGCGTCCTTGATCAGTTGGCTTTCGACCTCCAGGCAGCCACGCCGCAGCTGCTCGATGAGCTGGTGGCGATTGCCCAGCGCCTGACGGGCGCGCTCGATGCGCTCGTCCACATCACCGAGTGGCGCGCCGGGCGCCTGGCCGTCGGGTTCAATGGCCAAGGCTTCCAGTTGGGTGAGCAGCGGCTTCAAGGCTTCCAGGCAGGCGTATTCGCTCTCCCGCTGGGTTTTCAGCGTGCTGACCGTGCTTTGGTGAGTTTTGCGTGCCGCCTGAAAGTCGTTTTTCAGCCGCTCTTTATCACGCTGAAGCTGCTGTTCGGCCTGCTCCAGCTCTGCCTCTTGAGCGACGAGCTGCGGTTTATGCTGCCCCCACTCAACGCGCATAAAGCGGGTGTATTCGGTGAGTTCATCCTGTCGGGCGGCGGTGACGCGGATGCGTTCATCCTGGCTCGCCAGGCGCTGCTTGGTCTCTTTTAGCTTGGCGGGGTCGACACCCTGCTCGGCCAGTTCCTGGCTAAAGGCCTCTTCCAGTTCCGCGCGCTGGCGCTGGTGCTCGGTGTTGGCGTCGGTAAGCTGCTGCTTATACTGGCGCAGCTGGGCATCCAGGCTATCCACCTGGCTCTGGCCGTCGGCTTTTAGCTCTAATAACTGGCTTTGATGGGTCTCGCTGAGGGCGGCGAGCGCCTGCTGCTTCTCTTCGCGCAGCTCCTTTTGCGCCTGCTCCTGGCTGGCTAGCGCTGTTTGATGAGCAGTGCGGCGCTCCTGCTGGCGCTTGGTGTGCCGCTCCTGCTGCTGGCGGCGGGCCTCTATTGCAAACTCGACTTCCTGCTCGGCGCGCTTGTGGGCCATGCGGCCCTGATCCTGGGCTTCATCGGCCTGCTGCACCCGCTCGTTTTGCTGCTTGAGCGATTTCTCGGCGGCCTGGCTCTCGGTCTGCACCCGGCGCTTAGCGCTATCGGCTTCTTCGATGGCGGCCAGCAGGCTGGCTTCATCCTGGGCGTAATCGGGCAGGGCAATGGCGGAAAGATCCAGCGCCAGCCCGAACAAGTCATCGCTCGCGCCTTCCGCAAGCTGCGGAGCGAGGTCACGCCGCTCCAGTAGCTCCGGGGCAATTACCTTGCCTAACTGCTGCTCCCAGCCGGGGCGATGGTAGCGCAGGAAGTGGCGCAGGCTGCCCTGCTCCGGGTCGCGCTGCTGATAGAGCGCAAAGCAGCGCTGCTCGGCGCGCTCCAACTGCTGGCGAAGCTGCACCAGCTGCTGTTCGGCACTGTCGCGCTCGCGTTTGCGGCTTTCAAACTCCCGGCGTAGGCCATCCAGAGTAGCGGCGGATGCGTTGCGCTCCTGCTGGGCCTGATCCAGGCGCGCCTGGGCAAGCTCCGCTTCGGATGCCTCTTCGGCGGTTTGGGTCGAAAGCGAGAGCTGCGCTTTTAGTTCGGCTAGCTGCTCGACACCGAGTTCCAGCTGCGCCTGGTACTCGCCTTCCAGGCGTTGACGCTCCTGCTGGTAGCGTTCGTTGAGCTGCTGTTCGGACTCCCACTGCTGCTCCCGGCGCAGGGCTTTCTCTTCGACCAGGGCGTCGATCAGTTCCTGCGATTCACGGGTCTGGCGGGCCAGCGCCTCGGACAGTTCGCGCAGCCGACCATCCAGCCGCGCCTGGCTCTCTTTGACCGCGTCCTGCATTACGTTCAGGTGAGTGCGCAGTTGGTCGCGCTGCTCCCGCCACTGGGGCAGCGCGTTGATGTCGCGCTCCAGGGCGGGCATGTCCGCCTCGGCGTATTGTTCGTACTGGGTTTGTAGATCATTCAGGCGGCGCTGTGTCTGCTGCAAATCGCTGACCACTTCGCTGTGGCGATCGTTTAGCTTATCCCGCGCTTCAGCGTAGTCGCTCTCTCGCTGCTGGAATTCGCGGTGATGGCGGGCCAGCTCAGCATCCACATCGGCCATTTGGCGCGCTGCTTTCTGGCGGTCCTCTTCTAGCTGGGGCTTCAGTTGCCACAGCGTGGCATCTAGGTCGGCGAGTTCACGATCAATACCGGCGAGCCGGGTGAGAGAGGCCTGCAGCGGTTCCAGGCGCATGGATTGACGCATCTGGGCGATCCACTCCCGGGCCTTGGTGTTGCGGATCCGAGTCACCGGCAGCTCAACGCCATCCTCTTCAAAAATCGCCGCCAGCATGGTTTTGAGGGTGTCCATCTTGCCCTCTTTGGCATGCACCGCCGAGACCAGCTTTTCGATATGACGGATGCGCCGCTCGGGTTTGACCAGACTGAACTGCGACGCGATCTGACGCAGCTTGAGGCCGTCGCGGCTGTTGCCGTGCAGCTGGGTAAAGTCGTTTTGGATCACCGAGCGAAATTCAGAGGTCGCGCCCAGCTTAGGTGAAACGGGCGTGCCGCTGCGCCGCAGGCCGCTAGCCCACTGGGTGTAGTCCAGCGCCGCTACGCCCGCCTCGCTCTCTACCAGATAGTCTTCCGGCTGGTAGGACGCGCCAACGAATCGGTACTCCACTCCGCCCTCGGCTTTGCGGGTCAGCACCGCCTGGCAGATATTGCCCGCTTCGCGGCGGTATTCGTACACCAGGTAGCTATTGCGGTTGGGCAGGTAAAACGCATCAAACTTCATGCGCGTTTTGGGCACAACCTTGTTGGGTAACTCGCCGTAGAACACCGGCACCAGGCGCTGTAGCGTGGTTTTACCGGAGGCGTTGGTGCCGCAAATATTGGTGTGGCCATCCACACTCAGTTCCACCACCCCTTCCAGGTGGCCGTGAATCATCACGATGCGTAGCAGGTGGGCCATGCCGTGTCCTTTCGTTTGCTAACCGGATCGTTATGCTGATCGCTGAAAGTGGCTATATTGCCACTCTTGCCAGATACAAGCCAAAGCAGCATTTTCTAGCGGCATTTGATGGCCTGAGTTTTGAACATTAGCTTCATTATTCATCTGAAATTGACACTACAATGTCATTACATCAAGATTGCTATTAAGCCCTTGAGCTTAGGAGTTAAAGCAATGAGCAAAGAAACTACGATGACTTTCCGAGTCGAGCCGGATCTTCGAGCCAGCTTCCGTGATGTGGCTGAGAGTGAACACCGTCCAGCCGCTCAGGTTTTACGCGAGCTGATGCGAGACTACGTTGATCAAGCTCGTGTTCGTAAGTCGACTATTAGCCCTGCCGAGCGTAAGCGCCGTGAGGAAGCAGTAAACTATGGCCGAACCTCGGTCGGTTTAGAGGGTTTGAAACTCAGCAAGGCCGATGAGCAGCATGCACAGCGGTTTATCAATGGCGAAATCGAGCTGGATGAGTTTATAAAAATACGTAATGAATCAGTACAAGAGCGGTAAACCACTCAGCCCTGCACCACGCCAAGCGCTTGAAGCGACGCATACATGGCAAAGGATTGTTGAACTACGCCTTGATCCGGTGCTTGGCAACTTTGATGCGGCTCACCTTAAAGAAGTTAATCGGCGAATTTTTCAAGATCTACCGCGCTTGGGATTCGTTGATATCACACCGGGCGAGTATCGACCGACTGTCGCCCCTGGGAAAGACTGGATTAAGAGCCGTCACCTTGAAAGCATTGGGATAACATCTCACGTTGCTTACTCTCCAATGGACAAAGCAGCGCAAATACGGCTAGAAGAAGTGCTGGAAGGAGTGAACTCAGCCAAGTTATTCAACGTTAAGGCTACCGATTTCACCCAGGCTATAGGGAAGCTTTACGTCGAAGTCGATTACATTCACCCTTTCATTGACGGTAATAGCCGCACGCTGCGCGAGTTCACACGTCAACTAGCTGAAGCGTCAGGTTACATGTTGGACTGGAGTCAATTCGATCAGTCTCCATCCGGGCGCGATGTCCTTTATATTGCTCGTGACCTTAGCGTGAATAAACTTGCCTTGCCCAATATTCAGAACCTTGTCACGAAGCGGGACGTGATGCTGAGCATGGATCAACTGGAAGGCAACCGTGAGTTGCCTGACTTGCTACGCGATGCTGTCCACCCTTTATAGCTGACCCACTATTATCCAGCGGCAAATAAACTGGCTCTATACAATTACTCTCTACTTAGCAGCCCCTCAAAGAAACTCACCGCATTGGCTTCCAACTCTTCCAGGTAGTAACCGCCCTCCTGCACCACCAGCGTGGGTACGTGCAGGCTCGCTACCCCGGCACTAGGTTCAGCAAAACACAGCTTTGAGGCGGTGACTTTGTATTGGAATACCCAAAGAAGTGTATTCTTTGCCACCACAGCCCATCGTGACGGGCCAACGCTACCATTAGGTTATATTACTAACTCATAGTTGATCACTTTCAGCGCGTCGTCACTTTTCACCGAGGCAATGGCGTTACTGGCATATAAATAGTACTTTCATGGTAATAACCATCCCACTTAGCTAAGAGTAAATTGTGATTACTTGATGACGCCACGCTCCCGGAGCTCATCGCAATACGACTTGTCGATACCCAACTGATCCAGAACTTCATCGGTGTGCTGAGCGTAGAGCGGGGCCGGTCGACGAATCTGTGCAGGCGTACGCGAAAGCTTACCCGGAAAGCCAATCGTCTTCATCGTGCCGATGACCGGGTGTACCATCTCCTGGATCATGCCGCGCTCCTGATAGTGAGGATCCTCCATAGCTTGGGCAAAGTTATTGATCGGACCCGCTGGCACCCCAGCCTTATCACAAGCATCCAGCCATACATGCTTGTCACGCGTCACGAAGATCTCTTCTAGTATCGTTTCCAAAGCTTCAACGTTCTGACCGCGCTGATAATTGGTCGCAAAACGTGGCTCCTCGACCAGATCCGGTCGATGAATTACCTCATGGCACAGACGCTCCCAGGTACGCTGATTGGCACAACCCAGCATGATATAGCCATCTTTGACCTTGATTGCCTGATACGGTGCTGATACTCGATGACGCCAGCCAGTTGGCTCGGGGATAGTGCCCTCGGCGAAGTATGCAGCCGCCTCCCAGGTAAACCAGGGTAGCCCACACTCAGCAATGGAGACATCAACCAACTGCCCTTCGCCGGTGTTCATCTTATGGATATAGGCTGCCAGAATCGAGTAGGTCGCGGTGATGCCAGCACCGATATCGTAGACGGCGATACCGGTCTTCAGTGGACGACGCCCCGGCTCCCCGGTCATGGACATCAGCCCCGACATACCTTGAGCCACGAGGTCAAAACCACCCTTGTGGCTGTAGGGCCCAGTCTGACCATAACCGGAAATAGAGCAGTAGATGATGCCCGGATTGAATGCCTTGATGGTCTCGTAATCGACCTTGAGTGACTTGGCAACACCAGGACGATAGTTTTCGACAATGACGTCGGCTGTCTCGGCTAGACGATAGAACAGCTCGCGCCCCTCCTCCTCTTTCAGGTTCAACGAGATGCTCTTCTTGTTACGGTTGATCTGAGCAAAACAGGTGGACTCTTCATTGATATAAGGACCCATTTGCCGACTGTCATCACCGCCATTTTTCTCGACCTTGATGACCTCAGCCCCCATGTCACCTAGCACCATGGTGCAGTAGGGGCCGGCCATGATCTGGGAGATATCCAGAACTTTCATGTTAGTCAAGGGAAGCATGCTTCAATACCTCTTAATTCAAAAGGGGGAGTTATATACCGCGCCAAGTGTGTGACGTCTTATTGATAAACGCCTCTACAGCGCCATGAAAATCCTGACTCGTATAACAAAGTGCTATAAGGTCCTCATCCTGGCCATCTACAGGAGAGTGATACTTCTGGAAGCGTCTGATGGCCTCTTTGGAAGCACGAATCGTCAAGGGGGCGAAGCTCTGAAGCTTTTCGATGACCCGCCTGACTTCGCTTTCAATGTCCTTCTGGTCGATAACAGCAGTTACTAGACCTGCCTGCTTCGCCTCATCAGCCTTTAGGATACTGGCCAGCATCAGGACTTCCTTGGCTCTTGCTGGCCCGGCCAAATCTACTAGACGAGACACATTATTCATCGAGACGCAGTTACCAAGCGTCTTGGCAATAGGAACGCCGAACTTGAGGTCTGGCGTGCAGTAACGAAAATCGCAAGCCATGGCAATAGCTGCCCCCCCCCCGATACAGTACCCCTCGATCAGAGCAATCGTGGGCTTTGAAAGCGACTCTAGGGTTGCCATTACCCTATCGATACGTCTCTCGTAATCGAGGGCATCCTGTGCCTGGGAAAAAGAACTGAACTGTTTAATATCAGTACCCGCCACAAAAGCTTCACCACCAGACCCACGCAGTACCACGACGTCAATATCGGGGTCTTCATTTAATTCAAGGCAGAGACGCTCGAGCGAGTCATACATGCCCCAGGTCATGGCATTACGAACCTGGGGGCGGTTGAAAGACAGCCAAGCAACGCGTCCTTCTCTTTCGTACAACAGCTCATCCGTCGAACTCATCATCCACACTCCTTATTTTTGTTTCTCTACTACTTGATTGCTGAATGACAAGTACTCAAATCAGAGGCTTATCACATCCATCTAGATGTAATAATGAACTCATAATTCATTTTTTCAATATCGACTTTTGTCTAGAGTTACGTGAAAACGTAAAGATAATTTCCTATACCCAAAAAATTATGATCAAAAAAACACAGCCACCTTTCGACGGGCGTTCAAGAACTCAACGGCGTGACAAAACATACGAAGACACGTCCAGTAGTTGCCCGTGACGTGATCCTCATCGACGAAGGGGGAATAAACAAAGAGATGAGTAGCTGACTTACGGGGACATGATCGAAGAGACGAAAAGGAAGCAAGCTTTGCCAGCACCTTCGCCATATATACAAAGCGGAAAAGCTGCCCCTCCCTTGGTGAGGCCTTGTTGCCTCACCAAGGAAATACATCATGCTGTAGCAATGTGACCGAGGTGCTACTTTGCCAACTCCCGCTTCTTTACCAATGCCCTGACCAGTTTTGCTAACAAAGGATATAAGAAAAAAAGCAGGGTAATGGACAAAAGACTTGTCGCAATCGGGCTGCCAAAGAAAATCGACGGATCACCACGCGAAATATCTAGTGCCTGTCGCAGGCTGGTTTCCAGCCTGGGCGTCAATACAAATGCCAACAACAGAGGCGCTACCGGATACTTGGCAACATTCATGAAAAAGGCGACCACGCCCGCCCCTAACATGAACCACACATCGAACATACTATTGTTGACGCTATAGGAACCCACTACACAGACCACAGCAATGACCGGTATCATGAATGCTGGAGGAACGCGTAACAACTTAACAAGGAAGGGGATAATGGTGAGTGCAGCGAGTACCGCCATGACATTACCTAGGTACATGGATGAAATTAGCCCCCAGACGAAATCGGGGCTATTTTGGAACAGCATCGGGCCTGGCTGCACTCCCCACATCATCAAACCGCCCAGTAGCACGGCAGCCGTCCCAGAGCCCGGAATACCCAAGGAAAGTAAGGGAGCGAAAGAGCCTGCAGCAGCCGCATTGTTTCCTGCTTCGGAAGCCGCAACCCCTTCGATTCTACCCGTTCCCATCTCAGCACCGTGTCGGCCGACTTTTTTTTCAAGCACGTAAGCCAAGAAAGACCCTGTCGTGGCCCCTGCTCCTGGCAGGATACCCACCAGATTACCCAGCACGCCCGAACGAAGGGAGGTGGGAATGATGCTCCGCAATTCACTACGGTTCAATAAGCTTTCGCGAAGAGATAGCTTTGTCATCAAACCGGCGGCATCCACTCTGTTGACCATCATTTCCAGAACCTGACTGAAACCAAACATTCCAATGACCAATGGAATGAAAGAAACTCCATTCAACAAATACATCGAATCAAAAGTATATCTTGGCTGACCAAAAGCCAAACCAATACCTACCATCGCAAGCATGATGCCAATGAACGTGGAAATCAGGCCCTTCTTAGGACTATCTCCCAACAACCAGCCAATGGAGCACAGCGCAAGAATCACAAGTGCTGCGACTTCAGCAGGGCCAAACAACAACCCAATCTTTGCTAACACGGCTCCCATAAACGTCAACATGACAATGCCAATGGTTCCGCCAATGAAAGAGGCAATGTTAGCTGTAAATAGTGCCTTACCAGCCTGCCCCTTTTTCGAAAGCGGGTATCCATCCAGGGCCGTTACGACAGCCGGTGCATCACCAGGTATATTGAGCATAATGGCACTGTAGGATCCCCCGTACATGCAACCGTAATATACGGCACCCAGCATAATAATGCCGGTGATAGGATCCATCTGAAACGTCAGTGGTAACAACAAGGCAACGCCAGTTACGGAGCCAAGGCCCGGAATCGCTCCGATCACGATACCTAAGCCAGCCCCGACAAGAGCAGCGAGTATGTTTGAGAAAGTCAGCGACGTCGCGAAACCCGACATCAGGGATTGAAGGATATCCATGTGAGACTTACCTTATTATTATAACATTTCAAGGAACATGCCTTGAGGAAAGGGAACCTTCAGCCATAGGCCAAACAGTAAATACAGCGCCACCCCAGCGCCAATACCAGTAAAAACCGATTGCTTCCAGGACTTCTTCTCGACTAGAAGAATCCACAATAAGATAAAGAGTGACATGGAAAGAACCATGCCGAGCAAAGGAATACACAGTATCGCTAAGGCCATTGCAGCCGCTGGCCATAGGCTTCTCCCCCCAATAGGTTTTGCACTAACGGGAGAGAAAAAGAATTCATAAATGCCAAGTGCAGCAGCACCGATACCTGCTACCGCTGCAAAAAAGCCGCCTCCAGGACCATTATTCACCCAGATGCCGTACTTGAAAATGCCAAACGCTGCCCAACAAAGCCCCATTATCACGATTCCGATGGTGACTAAAGCCGGCAGCCAGGAAAGGCTCTCTCTCTCAGAAGACCGCTCTACTTCCATACTCATTTCTCTCCTAACTTCCATGAAAGCCTAAAGTGCCCAAGAGCTTTAACAGAATGTATGAACGTCATGGGCGGCCACAGGCAGCCAAACCGCCTATGGCCACCAAAGACATTACTCGATGATTCCGACCTCCTTGAACTTCTCCGTATAGCGGTCTTTCTCTTTACTATAGAACTCGGCGCTCTCCTCGGCTCCCATGAAGGTGCCGATCAGGTTGTTCGTCTCGATATAATCGGAACTCCACTGCTCGCTCTCCGACGCCTTTTTCAGGACGCCCTCCCAATAAGCGACCGCTTCATCCGACATTTCAGGAGGCCCCGCATAGCCACGGAAAATCATCAATTGGGTATCAGGATAACCAAGCTCAGCAAAGGTCGGAACATCATCATAAGGTGCTTCGAGCCTCTCATCAGAAAGCGCTGCAAGACTGCGCACCTGACTCGGATCCATACGCGACCCAAGCTTGTATACAGCAGCATCGATATGGCCACCCAGCAAGGCGGACGTCACTTCACCCGTGCCACCGAAGGGTACGTACTGGAAATCCGTGCCTAAGCTAGAATTGATCATGGCGAAAGCAAGATGATCCTCACCCCCACGTCCAGCACCGCCAATTGCGATGCTACCTGAGTCTTCTTCCGCCTTTTTGATGAGGTCGTCGAGATTTTCGACATCGTTATCGGCGGCAACGCCCAGAAGGAGCGTGTCCAGCGCGAGCGTGCCAAGGGGGGTCAAGTCTTCCAACTGAACATTAGCGTCATTGGTAACCATACTCATCATCTGTCCTCCATTGAAGGTCATGATGGTGTGGTTGTCATCACCCTTGTTATAGGTATAGCTATTACCGACTGCGCCAGAGCCGCCGGGTCGATTGTTGACCAAAATGGTTGCGTCGACGAGATCGCTCTGCCGAAACGTCTCCACCAACATGCGAGCATTGATGTCACTACCGCCACCGGCACTATAGGGAACGACAAACTCCACGTTACGCTCGGGTTCCCAAGCGTTCGCACTACCGCTGATAAGCGTGATACCAACCGCCCCTGACAGCGCGACCTTGCCAAGCTGTTTCACTATGGTCATGTTTTCACCCAAATTGTTGTTGTGGCTTTTCCATCATATTTCACGACTGCAACAAACTTACTCGGCGCTCTCATCCTCGAATATGGATGAACTCGTAGTATGACAGCTCGCTAACAGCCCGCCTCGGCTCGCAAAGGAAAGCCGTGTACCTTGCATACCTTATACTACCTAGGCTTTATCATTTTGAACTCATAATTCATTCTTTCAACGTAGACTTTAGTCGACGGTACGCCTTCTAACCCCGATGCCCCTCTCACCTATGAAGCGAAAGTCATAAGAAAATCGTTATAGCAGCGCATTAAGCATCACGAAAAGAGGTTAAAAGGCACCTCAACTATGGCTCACACTTTTTTTCCTAATTCATGCAAAGCATGCTTACATCGAAAGTATAATATATTTAATTGAATTCATAATTCACATTGAGAATCTATCAAGTTTGAGGACAAGCCCTCCTTGCTTACTATCTGGACTGAGCTTTTGTCTGACTTATATTCACTCTCTTTAGGAAAATAAAATGAAACTAAATGATTCTGCTCTATTTCGGCAGCATTGCTACATTGATGGGCGCTGGACGGATGCCGAAGCACAAGCGGCAATCGAAGTCACCAACCCAGCCACCAATGAACAATTAGGGACGGTGCCAAAGCTAAGCAAGGACGAGGTTGGCGCGGCCATTGATGCTGCCGATCGGGCCTTCCCTTTATGGAAAGCCAAGACAGCCAAGCAGCGCGCCTCGATCCTGCGAAAGTGGTTCGATCTATGCATGGAGCACCAGGAGGATCTAGCGCAGATACTGACTCTCGAACAGGGCAAGCCACTCCAGGAGGCCAGGGGTGAAATCGCCTACGGTGCCTCCTTTATCGAATGGTTTGGTGAAGAAGCCAAGCGGGTCTATGGCGACGTCATCCCGGCTCATGCCAATGATCGTCGCATCATCGTCACCAAGGAGCCCGTCGGCGTGGTGGCCGCCATTACCCCCTGGAACTTCCCCAATGCCATGATCACCCGCAAAGCCGCTGCGGCCATGGCGGCGGGGTGCAGTGTGGTTGTCAAGCCTGCCTCCAGCACACCCTATTCGGCCTTAGCACTGGCCGAGCTCGCCGAACGAGCTGGGGTTCCTCAGGGTGTATTGAATGTGGTAACGGGGAGTGCGAGCGTCGTGGGCGGCGAGCTTACAGCCAACCCGCGGGTACGTAAGCTCTCCTTCACCGGCTCCACCGAGGTCGGCAAAATATTACTCGGCGAGTGTGCGAAAACGGTCAAAAAGGTCTCGATGGAACTGGGCGGCAATGCGCCCTTCATCATTTTTGAGGATGCTGACCTTGACCAGGCGGTTGCAGGAGTAATGGCGTCCAAGTTTCGCAATACCGGTCAGACCTGCGTTTGCGCGAATCGGATTTTCGTCCACGACAAGGTCTATGACGACTTTGCCGACCGGCTGGCCACGGCCGTCAACGCGCAAAAGGTTGGTAATGGCCTCGAAGAGGGCGTCGCACTGGGGCCCTTGATCAACCTAGCGGCCGTCGAAAAGGTCGAGCAACATATCGAGGATGCGAAGGCCAAAGGAGCTAACGTACACCTGGGCGGGCAACGCCATGCGTTGCAGGGTAACTTCTTTCAGCCGACGATCCTGACTAATGTCTCACCCGACTCCCTGCTCATGCACGACGAAACCTTCGGCCCGGTGGCCCCGTTGTTACGATTCAGCGATGAAAACGATGTGATTCGCCAAGCCAATGACACCTCTCTGGGATTGGCCAGCTACTTCTATACCCGTGATGTGGGGCGCGTCTGGCGCGTCGCGGAAGCCTTAGAGTGTGGCATCGTGGGCATCAACGAAGGCATCATCTCCAGCGAGTTGGCTCCTTTCGGCGGGGTCAAGGAGTCCGGTATTGGCCGCGAGGGTTCCAAGTACGGCATCGATGACTATATCGAAATCAAATATCTCTGCATGGGTGGTCTTTGAATCCCGACCGGCAAAACGACAAAGGACAACACATATGAGCAGCAAGCAACAACGGGTCGGCATGATCGGCGTTGGTTTAATGGGACACGGAATTGCCAGCAGCCTTCAACGCTATGACTGGCCCCTGAACTTCCTGGAACATCCCGGCAACCAACCGGTCGAGGATCTGATCGCCAAGGGTGCGACCGCCTATCCCACTGGGGCGGCTCTCGCTTCCCACTCCGACATCATCATCCTTTGTGTTACCGGCACGCCCCAAGTGGAAGAAGTGTTGTTCAGTGACGGTGGCGTTCTGGAGGGCCTTCGCTCAGGTACAGTTGTCATCGACTGTTCGACCGCGATCCCCAGCTCCACCCTACGGATCGCCGAGGCCGTGGAAGCAGCGGGAGGCCGTTTCCTAGATGCACCGATGACTCGCACACCCAAGGAAGCCGCCGAGGGCCGGCTCAACCTGATCGTCGGGGGCGACCGTGAACTCTTTGAAGCTCAACTCCCCCTGTTACAAAGTTATGCGGAAAATATCACTCATGCTGGACCGGTAGGCTCGGGTCATAAACTGAAGTTGCTGCATAACTTCGTCTCAGTCGGCTTTTCCACGGTATTGGCGGAAGCGGCGGCCTGTGCGGAACAAGGCAGCATCGAAGCAGAGGTTTTGGTCGACGTCCTGGCACATGGTGGTGGCGCAGGAACAGTATTGGAGCGGCTGCGTCCGTATATTCTTTCGCGGGATGACAGCGGATTCCGCTTCAGTATCGCTAACGCACACAAGGATATGGGCTACTACCTAACCATGGCGAACGATACCGGTGCCACAAAGGGCGCGGCTGCAGGAATTTACCAAGTGCTGGACGACGCAGAGTCCTCGGGTCATGCCCACTCGACGATGCCCGAGCTTGTCAGCATTCTGAACGACCAGGCACGAAAATGAGCCCTGGCGCCGGTAAGCTTTCTCCATAACGTACGTCAACGAGTGGTTGCCAACTCGACTTGCTGCCTCAACTCGACGATCAACTCGGCTGTTGCCGGAGAAAGAGGTTCATGCTTGCGGGTAATGATGCCGTAGTAATCCAGGGGTTTGCCGACGGTAATGGATAACGTGACGTACTGACCGCTGGCCAGCGGCCGGTGTAATACCGAGCGAGGCAATATGGCCAGCATGTCGGAGGCCAGTAACAGCTGCAGAATGGACTGTGTCGAGGTGGTCTCGATGGTGTTCACAGGTGAAGGAATCCCTGCGTCAGCCAAGGCTTCCTCGAATATGCCTCGCATGGGGCTGGCCAGCGGATGCAGAATCCATGGCCAGCCGCTCAGTCCATCAAGTGTCACACCATCAACAGTTGCGAGAGGATGTCCCTGACGAGCGACGACACGCAATGGTTCCTCAAGGAGTGGCTCGAAGTCGAAAAGATTGTGTTGGCTGACATGTGTTAAGCGGCCGATGACTAGATCAAGCCGCTTGTACTCCAGCGCTAGGAGCAGGCGATCGCTGCTCTGTTCGTCAATACTCACCGAGAGCCTTGGTCGCCGCTCTTTAAGGGCGGCAATAGCGGCGGGCAGAATTTCGGGAGCTGCTGCAGGTATCGCGCCGATCACAAGATGACCATAACCCCCTTCTCGCAAGACCTGAACGTCATCGACCAGTCGTTGAACGTCGTTCAGAAGGCGTTCCGCATGCCTTACCACAGCTTTACCGAGGTCGGTCGTAACCATGGCGCGAGGTTGACGCTCGAAGATCGAAAATCCGAAGTAGCTCTCCAGGTCGCGCAACATCTTGCTCGCGGCTGGTTGACTGAGATTCATCTGCCTAGCGGCCGCGTGCATGTTACGACTCTGCTCGAGATTCACCAGCAATTGCAGATGCTTAAAACGTAACCAGCTGTTGAGGCTGGCGGACATCAGCTTTTCCATCAAGTCTCCTTCACCATCACATGAATCCAAAGCAATCTCATAACGATACGACACATGATAACTAGAGGTAATCGCTATTCGTTAATTTTTGATTGGAAGGTTATTGAATGGCAAGACTAAGCTGGAGCAAGTCATGCCAACAAATATCACAAGGGCCCATTGCCGATGACCATGATTACCCACCTGGACGTTCAGGACATTCGATTTCCCACTTCTCGATCATTGGATGGCTCTGATGCCATGAATGCTGCGCCGGACTATTCGGCCACCTATGTCACCCTGCATACCGATGCCAGTGACGGCATTGTAGGGAACGGACTCACTTTCACGATCGGGCGTGGTAACGAGATTTGTGTCAAAGCGGTCCAATCGCTCGCCTACCTGATCGAGGGTCGCAATCTCGAGGCCATCACCTCCGACATGGGAACCTTCTGGCGACATCTGACCAGCGGCGACAGCCAACTTCGTTGGACCGGGCCAGAAAAAGGCGCCATTCATTTGGCCACCGCGGCCATCGTCAATGCCATATGGGATCTATGGGCCAAGTCAGAGCAAAAACCGGTATGGAAACTGCTCGTCGACATGTCTCCAGAACAGCTCGTCAACTGCCTCGACTTCCGCTTCGTCAGCGATGCCCTGACGCCTCAGGAGGCATTGGCCATTCTTCGGCGCAAGGCTAGCGGCAAGGCTAGCCGCGAACAGGAAATGTGTGAGCAAGGCTATCCCGCTTATACCACCTCGGCTGGCTGGCTCGGCTACTCCGCTGACAAAGTGCGTCGTCTCGCTCGCGAAGCCCTGGCGGAAGGCTGGACACACTTCAAGCAAAAAGTGGGAGGCGATCTCGCCGAAGACTGCCTGCGCGCCCAAATTCTCAGGGAGGAGATCGGCTGGGACCGTACCCTGATGATGGATGCTAACCAGATGTGGGATGTCGACGAAGCCATCGCCAACATGCGCCAACTGGCTGAGTTCGACCCATTGTGGATCGAGGAGCCCACCAGCCCCGACGATATACTGGGGCATGCCGCAATACGTCAACGCCTCGGTTCGATCGGTGTCGCTACCGGTGAGCACTGTCATAACCGGGTCATGTTCAAGCAACTGCTCCAGGCCGAAGCCATCGACTACTGCCAACTCGATGCCGCCCGCTTGGGAGGACTCAACGAAGTCATCATCGTACTATTAATGGCCGCCAAGTTCGGCGTCCCGGTCTGCCCCCATGCAGGCGGTGTCGGTCTCTGCGAGTATGTGCAACATATTTCGATGTTCGACTACATCGCCGTGTCGGGTTCGCTGGATGGCCGCATCCTGGAATACGTTGACCACTTGCACGAGCATTTCGAAAACCCGGTGTTGATACGCAATGGTCGCTATCAGGTCCCCATGGCGCCCGGCTACAGTATCACCATGCACCCGGATTCGCTGTCTCGCCATGCTTACCCTGGCGGGCAGGCATGGAAAGAAAAGTGAATAAAACCATTGAGGAGATTTGTAACATGCCACAAGTACAACCCTGTATCGCCCTGACCCTTGGCGACCCGTCCGGCATCGGGCCCGAACTGGTGGCCAGGCTACTTGAGGACCGCGACGCGGTGAGCCAGGCCAGCATCGTGGTTGTGGGTGACCGTTGGCTATGGGAAGAAGGTCAGCGGGTAGCTGGCATCCGCCATGACCTCCCTGAAATCGCAAGCTTTGCCGAGGCGCGCGACCAAACAGGCCCAATGCTGTTACCTATATCGACCATTAAGCCGGAAGACGTCGAATACGCCAGGGTCAGCGGCCTGTGCGGCGCCTCTGTACTCAAAGTGCTGGCGCAGTGTATGGATGGCGCCAGTGATGGACATGTCGATGCGATCTGCTTCGCCCCGCTCAACAAGCTATCCATGAAACAGGGCGGACTGAAACACGAGGATGAGCTCCACTTCTTCGTCGACCATCTAAAGGTCGAGACCCCCGTCTGCGAATTCAACACCCTAGGCAACCTCTGGACGTCGCGCATCTCCTCGCATATCCCGCTTGCTGAGGCGGCGTCTCATGTGACACCTGAACGCATCCTTAGCGCTACCCAGTTAATTCATGATGCGTTGGTAGCCGCTGGCATAGAGCAGCCCCGTATCGGTGTAGCGGCACTAAACCCTCACGCTGGAGAAGGCGGAACCTGCGGCCGCGAAGAGATAGACATCATTGCACCAGCGATCGACGCATGCCGCGACGCCGGCTACGCAGCCCAGGGCCCCTTCCCTGCCGACACGATCTTTCGGCGCGCCCGGGATGGAGAATTCGATGGCATCGTGACCATGTATCACGACCAGGGGCAAATCGCCTTGAAGCTGATGGGCTTTGAGCGCGGCGTCACTGTTCAGGGTGGACTGCCGATCCCCATCACTACCCCGGCCCATGGCACCGCCTTTGATATCGCAGGACAAGGAAAAGCCAACGTCGAAGCCATACGCCACGCCTTTGATATCGCCTGTCGGATGGGGCTAAATTTTGTAAGTCGATGACTAGAAATCATCGACGAAAGTACAACTCGAAAAAATGAATTATGAGTGCATAATAAATTTTTAAAGGATAGGATAACTCATAGGTAACTTAAGGTAATAGCAAGAAACTAAGCTTATAAAAGCAATAAAAATTAGCCTGAATTACACGAAAACAAAACAAAAAAGAGAGGTGCAACATGTTTCTTAAGAAAAAGCTCACACTAACAATTGCCACTTTAGCCGTTAGTGTTACAACTTTGTCGGTTTCAGCCGAAACATTACGCTATGCCCATGTTGGTGCAGAAGGAGATTCGCAGACACGCTATGCGTCCGAAGCGGCTGCCTCAATTGAGGAAGCAACCGATGGTGAGATTACGTTTAACCTGTTCCCGTCAAGCCAGCTTGGGGGTGTCGCCGAAATGGTCGATGGTGTGTCACTTGGATCGATATCAATGGCACATCACGAATTTGCCTCGCTCGCTCAAACCGTTCCCGATATTGCCGTATTCAATGCTCCTTTCATTTATCGTGATGCTGAGCATGCCCTGAAAGCTACAGATCCTAACTCACCTGTCATCAGTGAAATGAACGAAAAGCTCATTGAAGAAGGTGATATGCGTATCATAGGCCGCATGTATCGAGGGGCGCGACATATTACCGCCAATTTTCCCGTCTACTCACCCGCTGACCTGGAAGGCAAGCCTTTCCGTGCGGTACCACTTGATATATGGATCTCCATGGTTAATGGATTTGGCGCTGATCCGACTCCGGTCGAAGTCTCAGAACTTCCCACCTCATTAATGACAGGGCTTGTGGTTGGCCAGGAAAATCCACTGACCATGCTTATGTCCAATAGCCTTTATGAAGTGCAGTCCCATGTATCAATGACCGGACACATGCACTCCATATTAGCCGTCTTCATCAACGAAGATACATGGCAATCCTTGGACGAAGGCCATCAAGAAACCATTACGCGAATACTCGAAGAGAAAGCTCAGGAATCGCTCCAATGGGCACAAGAGCGGGAAGCCAGCCTTGTGGAAGAACTGACGGAAAAGGGCATGACCTTCATCACTGAAGAGAACGGGCTTGAGTTGGAAGCCTTCCGTGAACAGGTCTTGGCACAAATAAACGAGGACTACCCTAACTTTCAACCCTATATCGAACAAATAGCGGAAATAGAGTAATAGTTTGGCAGCGAGGAAGAGCGTACTCCTCGCTGCCCTTACTTACTACCACATAGGGTCGCCAGCATGAGAACCGGAAAAAGGCTGTTGGAAGTTTTCTGCTTAGCCTTGCTAGCAGGCATGATAATTGTTCCTTTTATGCAGGTTATAACTCGCTCCGTATTTGGGTTTTCTTTTCCAGGAGCGGGAGAACTCACGAGATTCTTGCTCATTTGTCTGGTGTTCTCCTCTTACCCACTTGCAATCTCAAGTGGTGAAAACATCGAAATGGCAGAGCTTCGCGAGACATTACCTAGCACATTAAAAATATGGCTGTACAAGATTGTCGCTCTGTTATCTATCATTACGTGTCTTTTCATTGCATATGCTGCATTCATCACCGTACAAGCAAATTTGAATAAAGCTACGCCTGTTCTGAAAATTCCTTATTGGATCTTCTTCAGCACTACTTTCCTAGGTTTTGCTGGAGCTGCCTTTATGCACTTCTATCAGGGATTCAAGTCCCCTCGCTCTAAACCCAGCATTGGTTTATAGGATAAAAAAATGGGCTTTATGATACTGGCTTTGTTCTTGGTATTTTTCCTACTCGGTTTCCCTGTGGTCTATGCCATTCTCATTCCTTCGGTGATGTATGTTCTTATTGAAGGGTTTCCAATCGGGCTTCTCGGTCAGCGCATCACTTATTCTCTCGATAGCTTTCCATTGGTTGCAGTACCAATCTTCATCTTTGTCGGGAACTTAATGAATCAGTCTGGTATTACAGACAGAATCTTCCATTTTGCCAACACTTTGGTTGGGAGAGCGCCTGGCGGATTGGCACAGGTCAATATTTTCTCAAGCTTGGTATTTTCAGGTATGTCAGGCGCGTCTCTTGCCGATGTGGGTGGGCTAGGCAAGATAGAGATCGAAGCCATGAAGAAAAGGGGGTATGGCGCCCCCTTCTCGGCGGCGGTCACTGCTTCATCGGCCGTCGTCGGCCCGATATTCCCCCCTAGTATTCCGCTGATAGTTTATGGGTCGGTCACTAGCGTCTCCATTGTGCAGCTTCTTCTCGCCGGTATCGTTCCTGCCTTGATCTGCACGGCACTATTAATGATCACCGCAGCGATTTTGGCGATCAAATATGACATGCCTCGTGCCCCGAGACTCCCCACGATCAGTGAACTGTATAAGTCGTTCATCCCCGCCTTGCCCGCACTTCTAGCACCGGCGTTAATGATCTCAGGGATGTTATTGGGCTTATTTACCCCCACGGAAGCAGCAGCTGTGACAGCAGCCTATGTGCTGTTGGTTAGCTCGATTTTTTACCGAGAGCTGACTTGGCCACACTTGATAAACTCGATGATGGCCACGCTAAAGACAACGAGCGCGATACTGATCATCGTGGCTGCGGCCTCAATGTTTGGTTGGATATTATCGGTTGAGCAGATTCCACAGCAGTTCGCTGCCTTCATATTGCAGATATCCCAAGATCCGTTAATGCTACTGCTCATTGCGAATCTAATATTTTTCATCGCAGGTATTTTTCTCGATTCGACCACTGCAACACTGTTGATTGTGCCTATTGTCGCGCCGCCCATGGTACTTGCAGGAGTTGACCCGGTACACCTGGGCATTGTTGCCATTTTCAATCTAATGATTGGGTTGCTTACCCCCCCAATGGGCCTTTCGTTGTTCCTCGTATCATCGATTGCCCAAGTCTCACTGAGACAGCTTT
Source organism: Halomonas sp. NPDC076908 (assembly GCF_050269715.1). NCBI lineage: Bacteria > Pseudomonadati > Pseudomonadota > Gammaproteobacteria > Oceanospirillales > Halomonadaceae > Halomonas > Halomonas sp. NPDC076908. Next base: position 26,463 of record NZ_JBNNIW010000013.1, read on the forward strand.
TGAAAGCACTTATTCCTTTCTATATCCCGCTACTGATCACACTGGCAATTATTACATTTGCAACAGACTTAGTGCTTTGGCTACCAAGCTTCTTGCGCTAAAGAGCGTGGCCTAAACTAATCAGCGACTGGACTGTTATGAAGGAGTAGTAAAATGACTAGCAAATCAACCGTCGGTTTCATCGGACTCGGTAAGATGGGGGCTGGCTTCACAACGCGCCTCATCGAAAGTGGCTATTCAGTCATCGGCTATGATATCGACGACACCTGCTGCCAGGCCGCCAAGTCCAAGGGCGTCGAGATTGCCGAGTCACCGGCCAAGGTCGCCGAGCGCGCCGAGATCATTCAGGTGTGCGTGATCTCCACGACTGCCGTAGAAGAGGTCATACTCGGCGAGGGCGGAATCGTCGAGGCTATCCAAGGTGAAGGCAAGATCGTGGTCGACCACTCCACGACCGAACTCGAGACCACTAAGTGCTTGGCAAAATCCCTGCTGGAGCGTAACGGCATGCAATTTATCGACGCCCCGGTTTCTGGAGGCCCCGGTGCCGCCGCAGAGGGACGTTTGGCCATTATGGCCGGCGGTAATCAAGCTGCCATCGATGCCATCGAGCCATTGATGAGCACCTTGGGAAAATTCACCCGTATGGGCGAGGTCGGCGCTGGACAAGCCACCAAATTGATCAATCAGGCGTTGGTACTCTCCAACTACTGTGTGATCGCCGAAGCCTGCAACCTTGGTAACCGTTTCGGTATCGATGTCAGCAAGATCCCCGACGCCCTTTCCTCGGGTTATGCTGGCAGCAACTTGCTCAACGACCTGTTGCCCCGCATGGTGGAGAACGATTTCGAGCCGCGTGGCTACGCCAGGCAGATTCTCAAGGACTTGCATATGCTGCAGGACGCCGCCAATGCCTTAAATGTTTCCATGCCCATGGCGGGCACCGCCAACTCTCTCTACAGCATGCTGGTTTCCCAGGGCAAGGGAGAGCTGGATGGCGCCGCCATCGTATCGCTGCTGGAAGGTGTCACGCCGGAGCGCTCGTCATGACGCCACTACCTATCATTGATGCGCACCAGCACTTCTGGAACCTTGAGCGTAACTACCTGCCATGGCTCTGCGACGATCCGATGATTCCGTTTCGCTATGGCGATTACAGCGCCATCCGGCGCAACTACTTGCCCAAGGATTACAGACGCGACACGACAAATTATCGTGTGGTGGGGTCAGTCTTCATTGAGACCGAGTGGGATGCCAACACGCCGATTCAGGAAACCCGCTGGGTCCATGAACTAGCCGAGCGTGAAGGGCTGCCCAGCGTAATGGTGGCACAGGCACGTCTCGACCAACCGTATGTCGAGGATGTACTGGCAGCGCACTGCGCCTACCCACTGGTGCGCGGGATTCGCCATAAGCCCCGCGCCGCGCCATCGCCCAACGCGGTGGAGACCAGCGCCCCAGGCTCCATGGGTGATCCTGCTTGGCGTAGCGGTTTCGCTCGGCTAGCCGCCCATGACCTCTCTTTTGATCTACAGAGTCCATGGTGGCACTTCCATGAAGCAGCCGACCTCGCCGCTGCCTATCCCGATACGACGATCATCATTAATCATACCGGTTTACCTGCAGATCGAAGCGAAGAAGGGCTCCAGGGTTGGCGTAAGGCTATGGCTCAAGTGGCTCACCATCCCAATGTAAAAGTAAAAATTTCAGGAATTGGAGTGCAGGGAGCAGCTTGGACAGAAGAGGCTAACCGTCGAATCGTACTTGAGACCATTGAGCTCTTCGGCGTGGAGCGTTGCATGTTCGCTAGTAATTTCCCTGTAGATAGTTTGGTTGCAACATTTGATACTATTTTTGCAGGTTTTTTTGAGATCACAAGCGAACTGACCAACGCCGAGCAACGACTACTTTTCCATGATAATGCACAAAGAATTTATCGCATTCCACGGAAGGCCTGAGCTAGTTAGCACTGTCCATTCAATAAGAGTATAAAAACACAACGGGGGCTGGCTTTGCCATCCTCCGTATATCCTCCTATCAGTGGAAACTCCCTAATTACTCAGCCATCTCATCAAGAGCCGAGACCTCTAATTTGTCACGTAAGTGGCGGCGCAATACTTGGCCTAAGTTAGCGCCATCACGGGCTCGAAGCGCTACAATCATCGCCTCATGCTCCGCTACCGCCTTGGACCAATAGTCATTGCTGAGTTCAGCGGTGAAGCGTACACGGTGCACCCGCTGATTGAGGTTTTTATAAACATCAATAAGTATATCATTCTGAGAAGCTAGTACGATGGCCTCATGTATCTGCTGATTAGCCAGTAAATACTCCTTCATGTTTCCACTCTTATAATAAGCTAGCATCTGATAATGAAGCGCTTCAATATTCGTAAGCTCATCCTCAGAAATCCTCGCACAGGCCAGCTCTCCCGCAAGAGACTCTAGGCTCTGCATAACTTCAAAGGTATTCTTAAGAGTGGTTTTGGTCAATTTTGCGACTCTAGCTCCACGATTCGTCAAAAGCTCAACAAAACCTTCATGGGCTAGTACCTTCAAAGCTTCTCTGAGTGGTGTGCGTGATACACCAAACTGCTCGCATAGCTGCTTTTCAGGAACACGGCTACCTGGCGTTAACCTCCCTTGAGTGATCATGACGCGAATTCGCTCGGCGACTTCACCATGCAGTGTGTTCTGCCTTATTTTATCCATGATCGATATTCTCTAAACCTATGCAGATACTGGTGTACAGATATTTACTGACACGTTAAATTAAATTTCAACACAAAAAAAATTATGAATACATTAATCATGCTAGTCAAGCTAGTAAGTATTTGATTAGTTGTTGTGGGCGTTATATTTAATCAAGGCACAGGCTGAACGCTTGGCAAAGCTGGACTGTCTAATACAACGCAGCGGGCGCCTGAATGTTGTTCTCAACGATTTCACTCTCTCATTTAGCGCTTTTTCTAGGAATGCGAAATAACCGAATACATATTTTCCGCTATATTTAAACCAAGTCTTTGATGCAGGAGGGTGCATATAACATTTTGTTTGTGCATTACCTATACAATTCGGTCTTTAAAAAATTGATGACCATCTAAGCCAGCCTTACGGCATCAGGCACATGCCCTTCCAATGGCCACGTCGAGTCCTTTCAATGACTATCCAGATCGTTATGCTGATCGCTTAAGGTGGCTATCTTGCCAGACACCTTGATGGTTTGTCTTTCTCATTACATGCTGCCCAACAACCCATCAAAAAAACTCACCGCATTAGCTTCCAGCCCTTCCAGGTAGTAACCACCTTCCTGCACCACCAGCGTAGGCACATTCAAACCCGCCACCCTGCGGCCAAGCTCGCCAAACCCCGCTGTAGAAACGGCGACCTTGGCTTGGGGGTCAAGTTCGTAGATATCGAACCCTAGCGCCAACACGATGGCGTCAGGCTCGAACAGGCGAATGGCTTGGCAGGCTTGCTCCAGGCGGTCAAAGAATACCGCTTCATCTGAGCCATGGGGCATTGGCAGGTTAAGGTTATAGTCCAGCCCGGCTCCATGACCGCGCTCCTCTTCGAAGCCGGTCACCGCCGGGTAAAAGTTGGTGGTATCGCCGTGGATCGAGATATACAGCACATCGTCGCGCTGGTAGAAAATCTCCTGAATGCCCTGGCCGTGGTGCATATCTGGGTCGAGCACGACGATGCGGGGGTAGCGCGTGGTGAGGTGCTGTGCGGCTATGGCGGCATTATTGAGAAAGCAGAAGCCACCGGCGGAATCAATGCCCGCGTGATGGCCCGGTGGGCGCGATAACGCATAGGCGAACCGCTCGCCCGCCAGCAAGGCTTCAGCCCCAGCGACCGCACTTTGCGCGGACCAATAAGCAGACTGCCAAGTGTGCTGGCCCACCGGGGCGCTACCATCAGCTAAGTAGCGCCCTGCTTCTGCCAAAATGCCGCGCAGGGCGTTGGGCGAACGCACAAAAATATTGGAGATAACCTCTTCACCCCAATCTTCTCCCAGGGCATGCCAGCGCCGATGGGCACTTTCGAGAAAGCGCAGGTAGGCCAACGAGTGCACCGCTCTTAACGGCGCCACGCCATGATCCGCAGGTGCTTGGATATCAAACCCTAGCTGATTGGCCGCCGCCAGCAGCTGAGTCGCGCGCTCCGGCACTTCCTGGGGCGTGCGCATCTTCCCGCGGGAGAAGTAGGTTTGCGGCTGATGAAGCAATTGATCATCGTGAAAGAACGTCTTCATCGGCATGCTCTCCGGTTTCGCCCACACCTTCCACCACGAACTTACGAGCAACGCCGATATGGTAGTCAATCGCCTCACGGCAGGCGGCCGGGCTGCCGCTATCAAGCGCGTCGAGCAGCTTAAAGTGGCTGGTGGCGATGGTGTCGGGGGCTTCATGGGTTTTGGTAATCAGGGTGATGCAGAGGCGCAGTTCATGGGTCAGGTCGTCAAACGCGCGCAACAGTCGCTCGTTACCCGCGTAGTGCAGCATCAGGCGGTGAAATTGCAGATCCTCTTCAATCCGACGGGTGCCATCATTACCGGCGGCCGCTTCACAGAGCACCTCTACCTGTTGCTTGAGCGCGCGCTGTGCTTCCGGCGTATAGCGCTCCGTTAAGCGCTGAATCGCATGACGCTCAAGGCAGAGCCGCAAATCAAACACATCTTCGAGTTCAACGGCATTCAACGCTCTTACAAAGAAGCCTCGGCGGGGTTTCGATATTAATAAGCCGCGGCTTTCCAGTAAGCGAGCAGCCTCTCGAACCGGCGCCCGGCTTACCCCCAAGTCACGAGAAAGCTGCACTTCAGAAAGCCGCTCGCCGGGTAAAAAGTGTTGCTGGATAATCGCTTGGGTTAAATAGTCAGCAACCTGCTCAACTAAGTTCTGCTGCTGGATAAAAGCCTTGGGAGCCACCGTTGATGAGGCCATAAAGTTTACTCATAGGGTGTATTGCGTACCCTCAGTATGACGAAAAAAAACGCTTTGTCGACGAACGATTGCCGACTGTCGACAGATTTACCACATGCTGCTAAGTTCATAGTGCAAGGTTCAAAAGGCCCCCAACAAACAACATAACTGGGCCTAACACGCCACGCCTCGCTCGCCTAACCACGACGTAACCTAATTACGTGCTAATAACCTAGGAGCAGGAAACATGAAAACACCTTTGGCTTTGGCTATTTCCGCTGCAGCACTGGCTTTTACATCCATCAGCATGGCTGACGAGCCTAAATCAGGCGGCGTCGTTAACACGATTATCCAGCCTGAACCACCGGGCTTAGTGCTGGGCATGATTCAAAATGCCCCGACGCGCACTGTCTCTGGCAACATTTACGAAGGCTTATTACGCTACTCCACTGACCTTGAACCGATGCCGCAACTGGCAGAGTCTTGGGAGGTGAGTGACGATGGTCTTACTTACACCTTCCATCTGCGTGAAGGTGTTACTTGGCACGACGGTGAAGCCTTCACCGCCGATGACGTAGTCTTCTCCGCCGATGTGTTCCATCGTGAACTTAACCCCAGCGCCCGTGCAGTATTGCAGCATGTGGAAAGTATCGAAGCCACCGATGACCATACCGTGGTGTTTACCCTTGTGGAGCCATTTGGGCCGTTCCTGATCTCCTTTGAAGCAGGCACCTTCACCATGGTGCCCGAACATCTCTATGCAGATACCGATTTCCGCAATAACGAGCACAACGACCACCCGATTGGCACGGGCCCATTTAAGTTTGCCAACTGGGATCGCGGCACGGTTATCGAACTGGTCAAAAACGAGGACTACTACGAGGATGATCTGCCCTACCTAGACGGCATTAACTGGCACATCATTCCTGACGGCGCTTCCCGTGCGGTAGCGTTTGAAAACGGTACTATCGACGTACTGCCTAGCGGCACAGTGGAAAATTTCGATATTCCCCGCTTAGCAGAAATGGACAATGTCTGCATGACCGAAGAGGGTCACGAGTATTTCAGCCCCTTCGCGATGCTGTGGATGAATAACCGTGAAGGCCCAACGGCAGATAAACGCTTCCGCCAAGCGGTGATGTACGCCATGGACCGCGAATTTGCCCGTGACGTGCTGTGGAACGGCCTGGGCAATGTGCCGCTTTCCGCGTTCGGTTCGAATGCCCGCTTCCAGTACGATGGCCTTGAGCCCTACGACCATAACCCTGACCGAGCCCGCGAGCTACTTGAAGAGATGGAGTACGACGGCGAGGAGATCACCATCCTACCGCTGCCCTACGGCGAAACCTGGACGCGCTGGGCCGAAGCTGTTCAGCAGAACCTGCGTGAAGTGGGTATTAACGTGCGCACTCAAGCCACCGATGTGGGCGGCTGGAACCAGCGGCTGGGCGATTGGGATTACGATCTCGCCTTTACCTACCTATTCCAGTACGGCGACCCGGCACTCGGTATAGCGCGTAACTATCTGTCGGACAATATCGAAAAAGGCTCGCCCTGGAACAACGTTGAAGGCTACGAAAACGAGCGTGTTGATGAGTTATTCAACGAGGCAGCTACCGCCTTCCCTGATGAAGAACGCGAGGCACTCTACCGCGAAGTGCAAGAAATTCTGCATGAAGACGTGCCCGTTGGCTGGCTGATGGAGCTTGGCTTCCCGACGCTTTACCGCTGCGATGTGCAGAACCTTGTTACTTCTGGCGTAGGCGTCAATGACGGCTTTAAAGATGCTTGGTTAGACCGCTAAACCAACACTCTGCCCAGGTAGCACGCGCTACCTGGGCGATTCAGCCATGTCTTGAAGGTATCCGTCAGGAAGGTGTCTATGGGTTACGCTCGCTTGATTATCATGCGGCTGCTTAAAGCCGTCATTGTTTTGTTTTTAATCGTTATTTTTAATTTCTTTTTGATTCAGATGGCCCCTGGCGATCCGGCGGCTATTTTGGCGGGGGAAGCAGGTGCAACTGATCAGGAATTTCTAAACCAGCTGCGCGAACGCTTTGGCCTTGACCAACCTCTCTATGTGCAGCTGTGGCGCTACGTATCGGGCATTGCCATGCTCGATTTTGGCTACTCCTACCGGCTGGGTGTACCAGTATTTGATCTGATTATGGCGCGCTTACCCGCCACACTGCTGCTCACCGGCACGGCCTTTGTACTTTCACTGATACTCGGCATTGTGGCCGGTTCTATGGCGGCGGCGCGGGTTAAAAAGCCCTCAGGCTCCATCATCATGGCGCTGGCGCTGATCTTCTACGCCACGCCGCTGTTCTGGGTGGCGCTAATGTCGGTGGTGGTGTTTTCGGTATATCTCGGCTGGCTGCCCGCCTATGGCCTTTACACCGTAGGTGCTGGGCATACGGGCTTTGCCTTAATACTCGATGTGGCCAAACACTTAGTGCTACCCGCGACCACCTTAGCGCTGTTTTTTATGGCGATTTACACCCGCATGACCCGCACCTCCATGCTAGACGCTGCCCAGCAGGATTACGTTAAAACCGCCCGCGCTAAAGGTTTAAAACCGAGCATTATCCAGCGTCGTCATGTGCTGCGTAATGCCCTGCTGCCGATTATTACTCTGGCAGGCTTGCAGGCAGGGCAAATGGTTGGCGGGGCAATCCTAACCGAAACCGTGTTTGCCTGGCCGGGTATCGGGCGGCTGATGTATGAAGCGCTGCAGCAGCGGGACTATAACCTGCTACTGGGCATTTTCTTCTTCTCGGCGGCCTTGGTTATCGTCTTCAATATCATCACTGATGTGGTGTACAGCCTGGCGGATCCACGCATCAAGAAGGGGGCCTCATGAGCTTTTTCGCACGCTTCGCGCAAAACCGTGGCGCCCTGGTGGGGCTGATTATTCTGCTATTGATTATCGCCATGGCGATACTGGCGCCGTTGTTGTTTCCCGAATCCCCCTGGCGCATGGTCCAGCGACCGTTTTTACCGCCACTTTCTCAGGATGGCTTTCCGCTGGGTACGGATACCATGGGCCGCAACGTGGCGGCAGGCATTATGCACGGCGCCTGGGTATCGCTGTTGATCGGGCTGGTATCTACCAGCGTAGCGCTATTGATTGGCGTTCCGCTTGGCGCCATCGCCGGATATTACGGCGGCATTATTGACGATATCTTGATGCGCTTTACCGAGTTCTTCCAGACCATCCCTAACTTCGCGTTGGCGATTGTACTAGTGGCAATTATGCAGCCCAGCGTGACATCCATTGTACTGGCAATCGCAATTGTCAGTTGGCCCCCGGTAGCCCGTTTGGTGCGCGCAGAGTTTATGTCGCTGCGCAACCGTGAATATGTAGAAGCCGCGCGATTGGTCGGCCAGTCCAACACCACGATTATTCTGCGCCAAATTCTGCCCAATACGCTGTCGCCGATTATCGTTCTGGCCTCACTTATGGTGGCCACCGCTATTTTGTTGGAGTCGGCGCTGTCGTTTCTTGGTTTGGGTGACCCTAACGTGATGTCCTGGGGCTATATGATCGGTGCCGCGCGAACGGTCATTCGCCAGGCCTGGTGGCTGAGTTTCTTCCCTGGTTTAGCGATTCTGCTCACCGTTTTGGCACTAAACCTGGTCGGTGAAGGGCTAGACGATGCGCTTAACCCCAAACTTTCACGCGAGCGCTAGACGTTTGTTATGGCTGGAGAGCTTGTTATGAATGAAGCATCAACAGAAACCGTCCTTAGCATTCGCGACCTAAACGTAGCGCTACCCAAAGGGGCGGATCGCGCCCTGGCAGTGGAAAACGTTAGCTACGACGTAAAGCGTGGGGAAATCATGTGCGTGGTGGGCGAGTCCGGCTCCGGCAAGTCGATGGCCGCCAATGCCGTGATGGGCCTGCTGCCTAAAGGTGTGCGCGCCACCCAGGGTGAGATTTTGTTCGAGGGGCAGAACCTACTCGCCCTGACAGAAAAGCAGCACCGCTTCCTGCGCGGCTTAAAGATTGGCATGATCTTTCAAGAGCCGATGACCGCCCTTAACCCGCTGATGCGCGTGGGTGCACAGATTGCTGAAGTGTTCGAAGCCCACGGCCAGCTAACACCAAAAGAGCGTCAGGCGCGTGCTTTAGAACTGCTGATCGAAGTCGGCATTCCACAGCCGGAAAAAGCCATTCGCGCCTACCCCTTCGAGCTTTCCGGCGGCCAGCGCCAGCGGGTAATGATTGCCATGGCACTAGCGCTAGAGCCTATTTTGCTCATCGCCGATGAGCCCACCACCGCGCTGGACGTTACCACCCAAGCGCAGATACTGGAGCTGATTCGCGACTTACAGCAGCGCCGCGGTATGTCGGTGATGTTTATCACCCACGACTTTGGCGTGGTGGCCGAAATTGCCAATCGCGTCTGCGTGATGCGCCACGGCAAAATTGTTGAGCTAGGCGAAGCAAAAGCGGTGCTTGAAAACCCACAGGATAGCTATACCCAAGCGCTGATTGCGGCGATACCCAGCAATGCGGTGCCGCCCCACCGCGAGACCAGCCAGGTCGCCCCGCTGCTGGAAATCAAACAGCTCAATAAAGTGTTTCGCTCCCGAGGCGGATTGTTTAAGCCTGCCCGAGAAGTGCGCGCCCTTGAAGAGGTATCGCTTACCTTAGCCCGCGGAGAAACGGTAGGCATTGTGGGCGAATCAGGTTCGGGGAAATCCACCCTCGGCCGTTGTGTGGTGCGCCTTGAACATCCAGATAGCGGCGAGCTGCTGCTCGATGGCATCAACCTTTCACAGCTCAAAGGCGATGCGCTACGTCGTGAGCGCCACCGGGTGCAGATGATCTTTCAAGATCCTTACGCCTCACTGAACCCGCGCACCAAGGTGGGCATGGCGATTGCCCAGGGGCCAATCGCCAACGGTACGCCAAAAGCCGCCGCGCTTAAGCAGGCAGGCGAACTATTAGAGTTGGTGGGCTTGGGCGCCAGCGCCGTGGAGCGCTACCCCCATGAGTTTTCCGGTGGCCAGCGCCAGCGCATAGGTATCGCCAGGGCATTAGCGCTAAATCCCGAACTGATTGTGGCGGATGAAGCCGTATCAGCCTTGGATGTATCTATTCAGGCGCAGGTGCTAGAGCTACTTGAGGAGCTTAAACAACGGCTCTCCCTTTCGCTGCTATTCATTACTCATGACCTACGCGTCGCCGCACAAATTTGCGACCGCATTGTGGTTATGCAGTATGGCCGTATTGTCGAGCAAGGCAGCGCTGAGCAGATTTTCCTCGCCCCCCGTGAGGCGTATACCCAAGCGCTGCTCAACGCGATCCCCGGCCGCGAAGCGCCGGTGGCAGTCACTACATAATGTTTTAAAAGGAAAGGATAACTGGATGCGGATAACACTGGAGGCACTGCGCGCCATTGTAGGCCCTGCCCATGTATTGACCGGCGACGATGTACACAACCGTCGTGTTGACTGGATGACTGGCGCGCCCTGCCAAGCGGGCGCCATTGTGCGCCCAGCGAATACCGAGCAAGTCGCTGCAGTGATGCAGGCTTGTCATGCCGTCCAGCAGCCGGTCGTGACCCACGGCGGATTAACCGGCCTGGTGCATGGCGGTGAAGCGAGCGCGGATGAACTGGTGATCTCTCTTGAACGCATGAGCGCCATTGAAGAGATTGATCAAGTGGGCGGCACTCTCACCGTGCAGGCGGGCGCACCGCTGCAACGGGTACAGGAAGCCGCACGAGAAGTCGGCCTGCAGTTTCCGCTGGATTTGGGCGCTCGGGGCAGTTGTACGATTGGCGGCAATATCGCCACTAATGCCGGTGGCGTGCGGGTGATCCGCTACGGCATGATGCGCCAGCAAGTGCTTGGCCTGGAGGCAGTAATGGCCGATGGCCGGGTAGTCAGCTCTATGAACCGTATGCTTAAAAACAACGCTGGGTTCGATTTGAAGCAGCTGTTTATTGGTAGTGAAGGCACGCTCGGCATTGTGACCCGCGCAGTGCTGCGCCTGCAGCCGCCGGCCCCAAGCGAACAAACGGCGATGGTGGCCTGCCCTTCATTTGAAGCGCTCACTGGTCTGCTTAGCCATATGGGCAAAGCACTCGGCGGTAGCCTCGGCGCTTTTGAAGTGATGTGGCACAACCACTATTGCCTGCTCACTGAAACCCTGGGCCGCCATACACCCCCGATTGCGACCAAGCACCCTTTTTATGTAATCATTGAATCGCTAGGTAGCGACGCTGACCGGAATGCGAGTCAATTCAGCGAGGCGTTAGAGAGCGCATTGGAGCGCGAGCTGATTGTCGATGCGGTGATTGCGCAGTCGACGACTCAGCGCGATGGGCTATGGGCGATTCGTGAAGATATTGAAGGACTGGTCAAGGGGCTCGCGCCGGTGCTCACCTTCGATGTCAGTTTGCCGATTGCCGATATGCAGCGCTATACCGATGCCTTGGAAGCGCAGCTAACCCAGCGTTGGGCAGAGGCGCGCCTGGTGGTGTTTGGCCACCTGGGTGATGGCAACCTGCATATTTCTGTTTGCGCGGGAAGCGCTGAAGTGGAGGTGCGCCGTGAAGTGGAAGCCATGGTCTATCAACCGCTGGCAGCGCTGGGTGGCTCGGTCTCTGCCGAACACGGCATTGGTCTGGAGAAGCGCCCCTGGTTAAGTACCTGCCGTTCCAGCGCCGAAATCGAGCTGATGCATACCCTTAAGCAAGCGCTAGACCCGCTTAATCTTTTAAATCCCGGTAAAGTGCTTTAAATAAACGCGCTACGTTAATCATTACGAATGTTTGTTAAGAATCGTTTTTAGTCATCGCTTTTAGGAATCACTATGTCTCGCCAAAAAACGCCCCGCTATCCAAATCACTTACTGAGTGAGGGCCCTGTTAATCCATTTCCAGGCATCAAGGTGCTGGAGCGCCGCATAGGACGAGTAATCCCCCACCGGCTGGGCTCTAACGAAGGCCTGGATATGCCCCACCGCGCCCTGCGCGAGCATTTTGGCGATGCCCTGGCCGAACACGTTTACTGCTACGGTGATTCCGAGGCACTGGGCATGCGCCAACGTTTGAGCGCACAGCAAGGTATTGCGCTGGAAACGATGCTGGTAGATGCCGGTGCGGACAGTTTGATTGCCCTGGCACTGCGCACCACCTGTGAACCGGGCGACACCGTAGTAAGCACCGCGGGCACCTACCCCACCTTAGGCTATTTCGCCAAAGGCCAGGGCTGCCGCCTGATTGAGCCCAGCTACTATGAAGCGCCGGGCGTGCTAGCCCCCGATTTGGAAGCCCTTATCGCAGCGGCACATCAGGAAAACGCGCGGCTGGTGTATCTGGCCAACCCAGATAACCCCAGCGGCCATTTACATAGCGACAGCGCGATCCTCAAGCTGCGCGAGGCGCTGCCCGACACCTGCTGGCTGTTGCTGGACGAAGCCTATGGGGACTTCCGTGATGACGCGGGTAGCGAGTTCGCTGCCAAAGCAATACCGGGGGTGATTCGCCTGCGCACGCTTTCCAAGGCTCACGGCCTGGCGGGCCTGCGCATTGGCTACGCCATCGCTGACCCCGAAGTACTGGCGATGATGATGAAGGTGCGTATTCACTATTCGGTATCGTCGCTGACCCTGGCCGCTGCCGAAGTGGTACTCGACCATCCCGACGAAGTACACCAGCACGTTGCCGATGTGAAAGCCCGCCGCGAGCAATTGGCAGCGCACTTCCGCGCACTCGGTGCCGATGTGTTGCCCAGCGCCACCAACTTTATCGGCATTCGCCTACCCAGCGCTGACCTCGCCGCCGAGGTACATCAGCAATTGCTAGACAAAGGCGTGTTAGTGGCTCGCTTAGCGCATCCTGAGCTTGCCAATGTGATACGTATTACCGCCGTACAAGCAGCGCTCGAGCCTGGAAGATTGGGTGCTCTCGAACAGGCTAGTAAAGGACACGCCTGATTCAGCTGGTAAAATTGAGCAAGCGGATGGAAAGGTGCATCGAGGGCAGGTTTCCGCGAGGGCGCTGTGAACCCATCCCTGGGCGCTACTTTTGTCATCCATGACAAAAGACCCTCGCGGAAACCTGCCCTCGCAGCGCGTAAGAGGGGATGCATAGCTCTAACCTCCAACCCATATATCTAAGGCGTTAACCAATGTCTGAAATCGTCCAACTCACCCCGCACCGCCTGACGATATAAGCCCTGCAGTTGCGCCGTCACGCTATCTGGGCTGATCGGCTCGTTGACAGGCGGCGCACCCGTTCGGGTGCCGATATGGCGACCATCCAGCTCGCGAAGCGGGAGTATTTCGGCGGCGGTGCCGGTTAAGAACGCCTCATCGGCGGTGTAGAGCTCATCACGGGTAATCCGCCGCTCGCGCACTTCGATACCCAGCACCTTTTGCGCCAGTTGAATCACGCTGTCCCGGGTGATGCCTTGCAGGCATGAGGTCACTTCTGGCGTATGCAGCACACCATCGCGGAGCAAAAAGACGTTAGCCGCCGAGGCCTCAGCCACGTAGCCTTCCGGGTCGAGCATGATGGTTTCATCAAAACCGGCTTTAATCGCAGTATTCAAAGCGAGTATCGAGTTAACGTAGTGGCCGTTAGTCTTCGCCCGACACAGGCTGATATTGACGTGGTGGCGCGCCCAGGAAGAGGTCAGCGCACGCAAGCCGTGGGTCGCGGCCTGGGGTGAAATATAGGGGCCTAAATCCCAGGCGGTCACCATGACGTGGGTGGTTAATCCTTGAGCACGCAACCCCATGCCTTCCGAGCCAAAAAACACCGTGGGCTTGAGATAAGCGCTGCTAAGGTTGTTTTTCGCCAAGCACTGGCGCTGAGCATCGATTAGTTCAGCTTCACTAAACGGCAGCGGCATATCCAGCGAATGAGCACTTTCTGCCAAACGACGGGTGTGCTCGGCCACACGAAATAGATGCGTTCCACTGGGACCTGCGTAGGCGCGCACGCCCTCGAAACAGCCCATGCCGTAGTGCAGCGTATGGGTCAACACATGCACTTTAGCCTCACGCCATTCACGCCACTCACCATCCTGCCAGATCCAGCCATCGCGATCATAAAGCGGTGTCATCGGGTTGTTTGCTCCCACTGTTGGCACCAGTCGTCTATCAACGACTGCTGGTGCGGTTGCAGGGACTGATAGCCCCAAGCGGCAATTTCATCGTTTTGTGGGTCGGGCACGGCTATCGCACTGCCCGCCAGGGTTTGGATCACCGCGTGGCCGCACAGCGGCACATAGCCTTCGGAGTAACCACCTTCGTGCACAAATACCAGCTTGCCATCGCAGCAACGCTCGGCCAGCGCTTTAAGCTGTGCGGTCATGGTGGCGAACGCCTGGCTGTTGAGCAACATTTTGCCTAAAGGGTCTTTGGCGCAGGCGTCGTAACCGCAGGCCACCACGATGAGCTCGGGGTTAAAGGCTTCCAACGCGGGCAGCACCAGCTTTTTCATGGCGTACGCGTAGGCGCCCAGGCCGCAGCCCGGTGGCAGCGGCAGGTTGAGATTGGCACCCAGGGCCGCGCCTTCGCCCTGCTCTTCAAAGCTGCCTGTATCCAGCGGATAATTAGCCGCCTGATGGATGGAAATAGTAAACACCTCAGGCTCGCCATAAAACGCCGCCTGCTGGCCGTTGCCGTGGTGAACGTCCCAGTCGAGTATCGCCACGCGGTTGACCTGCCCCAAGGCCCGGGCGCGCATCACCGCCACGGGAATATTGCCCAGCAAGCAAAATCCACGGCCTTGATCAGCTTCAGCATGGTGGCCCGGCGGGCGGCACAGGGCGTAGGCGTTGCTCACTTCACCCAGCGCCACGGCTTCTACGGCGGCAATGGCTAACCCTGCCGACTGTCTGGCCGCAGACCAACTGCCGGGCATAAAGGGCGCGCAGTCGCCACCATTACCGCCCTGCGCCTTATCCCCTGCTTGCAGTTGTTCTAAATAGCGTGAAGTGTGAAAGCGCGATAAATCATCAATGGCGGCAGCAGGCGGTTTCACCACCCTTAGCTCGTCAATCAGCCCACTGACTTCGAGAATATTCTTCAACCGTCGTTTGCTTTCCGGGCTTTCCGAGGCAGCTTGGGGCTGTAAAAATTCGCCGGGGGCGGAAAACACACCAATGGCACCTAAATCGTGCCAGAAGCAGCGTTCGTGCCAGTAGAAACCGGTTCTACTCATGCTGTAAAACCCTGCATAAAGGCAGTCAGGTTGGCGCTTAGATGTTCGGTGGGGTAGCCGCCCTCTTGCACAACAACGGTGGGCAGCCCGAGTGCGGCTAAGCGTTTGCCGAGTTCTTCAAAGGCACCTGTTTCCAAGGTGAGACCTGCCAAGGGGTCATCTTTGTGGGCGTCTAATCCTAGCGCAACCACCACAGCCTCAGGCTGGTAGCGTTGTAGGTGGTCAATCAAAATCGCCAGTGCATCAAGATAAACATCGCCGTTGCTGCCTACCGGCAAGGGCAGATTAACGTTAGCGCCTACCCCTTCTTCGCAACCCTCTTCCTCAACGCCGCCCCAAAAAAACGGGTAGAAGTCGCTGGGGTCGGCATGCAGCGAACCCGTCCAGACATCGCTTCGGTAATAGAAAATATCCTGGGTGCCGTTGCCGTGGTGTAAATCCACATCAATAATCGCTACTTTGGCAAAGCGTTCACGCAGCACCGTGGCAGCCAGCGCTGAGTTGTTCAGCAGGCAAAAGCCCCCGGCGCGCTCCGGCCCGGCATGGTGGCCGGGTGGGCGGCAAAGCGCGTAGGCCGTTGGCGCACCATTAAGTACCTCTTCTGCCGCCGCTTCGGCACTAGCAGCCGAGGCCAGCGCGCCACGAAAGCTGGTGGCACTCAGCGGGCAGGCCATATCGTGCAGGTGCCAACCCGCTTGGCCAATCGGGTGACGCGGGTAGTGGTTACCGCCACCGCAGGGGTGAATGTTGGGGGCGACAAACTCGGCGGCGTTTGGCAGTTGCTGCCAACGCTCATAAATGGTTTCCAAAAACGTCAGGTAGCGCGGTGAATGAATCTGCTCCAAACGCTTACGCAGCTTAGGTGAATCCGCCTCGGTAGGCGTGGTTAGCGTTAGCCCAGCACTCGCCAACCCTTGGGTGAGCAGTTTGGCGCGCTTTGGCCCTTCCGGGGAAGGCGCGGGCTGACCACGCAACAGAAAGGTCGGCGGCGCGTGGTAGGCCTGGTCGGGGTGGTAGAAGCATTTCATGGTCAAGTTCGCAATCCTTGGCGGCTCTAAACCGCTCAAGGAGAGCGGGCAGCGCGGTACGTGATTTTGTACTTTTATACTAGTCGACGGTCATCGCTGAAGGTAGCGACTCCCACACTTCAATGGCAGCAGCTAGATCTTCTAGCGAAGCGCCTACCGATTTGAATAGCGTAATGGCCTCCGGCCCAGAGCGTCCCGATTTCGTCCCTGCTAGCACCTCTGCAAGCTCCGCCTGAATCTGGTCAAACTGGAACTCACCTTCATTGATGGCCTGAAGAATGTCGCCTGCCTCACCTTTGGCGCCGGCGTAAGTGTCCACAAACACTTCTGCACGACGCAGGCATAGCCCATCGGTTTCGCGCATTTGCGGACGAAACGCGCCAATTAAATCCAGGTGCGTGCCGGGGGTGAGCCATTCGCCTTTGATGATCGGCTGGTTAGAGAGCGTCACGCAGCTAATGATGTCCGCTTCTGCTACCGCATCCGCTAACGCTTCCACCACATGGGTCTCGAAGCGATCAGCGTACTCATCAGCAATCGATGCCGCCTTCTCGGGATTACGCCCCCAAATGAGTACGCGCTTGATGGGGCGGACGCTGGCGTGGGCCTCAATCACCATGGGCGCTAGCTTGCCCGTACCCACGACCAGCAGCGTTTCTGCCGACTCATTCGCCAATGCTTGGGCGGCAAGCGCTGACGCGGCCGCCGTGCGACGGCGGGTTAACTCGCTGCCGTCGATACACGCCAACGGCTGACCGTGTTTACCCTCGCTGAGCAGGTAAAGCCCCGAGATTGCCGGGATACCGTAGTCAGCATTTTGCGGGAACACGTTGACCATTTTGACACCGATGTAACCTGAAGCTTCCCAGGCGGGCATCAGCAGCATGGTGGCTTCACCATCGGGACGGTGCATCGCGTGGTGATGGCGCGGAGGAGACTCCACGCCATTCACAAAAGTAGCGTGTAGCCGTTTAACCAAGCCATCCCAGCTAAGCGTTTGAGTAACTTCTTCGGCAGAAACAACCCGCATATCAGGCCTCCGGAAGCGCCGCAACAACCATGATTTCAACTTTCCACTCAGGCTTGGCGAGCTGGGCTTCTAGCGCGGCACGTACTGGCGGACGACCCGGCACTACCCAGGCATCCCACGCGGCGTTCATTTGGTCAAATTCCGCCATGCTGGTGACCCAGATTTGCGCTGAAATCAGATGCTCTTTTGAAGTACCCGCTTGGGCTAGCAACTGATCAATGCGCGCCAGCACTTGCTCGGTTTGGCCACGCATATCCGCCGTGGCATCAGGGGGCACTTGGCCGGCCAAATAAACGGTGCCGTTGTGTATGGCGACTTGGCTCATACGCGCATTGCTGTCTTGATAAGTGACGCTCATGGCGGTTTTCCTTTAAATAGATATTCAGAGACTAAAGCGCTTACGGGAAAATTACTTGCCCGAAGCTGAGGTAGGTTTGCCCGCAAGTCATGCAGGCCAGGAAATTTTAGCATTAACGGTCAGACGAGGGGCTAACGGTCTGAAGAAGGGGAAAGCTCAAAGTAGCGGCGATAGGCGCGGGAGAAGCTGCCCTGATCGCGAAAGCCGACCAGCATGGCGATATGCCCCAGGCTAAGCGTGCTATGGCGAACTAGCGTTCGAGCGTGTTCCAGGCGCCTGCGCTGAACATACGCCAGCGGCGTCACGCCGGTCAGTTCCCGAAAACAGCTATGAAAGTGGCCTGGGCTTAAAGCACAAAGCGAGGCCATCTGCTCTACCCGAACCTCATCGCCCAAATGCTGATCCAACCAAGCGTCTAAACGGGCAAGATCCAGGCGTTCGCTAATACAGTGCTGGCCCACCTGCCCCGCGGCGGCGGGGGTCGCATCCTGCAAGTACATATACAGCGCGCGTAGTAGCAGAATCGCGATTTCATTTTGCAGCGCCGGGCACTGTTCAAGCTGGTGGGCTAACGCATGAGTAAGTTGATTTAACGCCGGCGGCACACTAAAAAAACGCGGTTTATCGAAGAACCGCTCAATCTCGCTGCCTTTTTCAAGCGACGCCAGATGAGCAACCGGAATATCCAACACTAAGGTCCGGTTACTGCCGTCCCCCTGGAACTCGTGATGACGCGAGGAAGGAATCAGACACCCGCGACGGGCAGTCACCCTTTCCCCTTGTCCCTCCATCGAAAGCTCCGTAACACCACAGGTGGCCAGAATAAGCTGATGGAAATCGTGGGTATGGGCCACCTGCTCTTGGGCTAAGTTGCGACTATGCAGCTCAAAAAGGGCCATGGTGGGTTACCGTCTTTCGTCGAATACTGATCAAGCACTATAAAACGGCAACGCTTGAAAAAGCGAGTGAGCAGCCAACTGTGCGTTAACGTTCTGCTAAATGGTCAACTGGCTGTCATTCGCCAGTCATAGACTCGGGGTAGCGTGGCAAAAAGCTGCCATAAGAGTCTAAACAACATGCTTCAGCGCCGACTCCCACCTCTCAGCGATTCAGAACTCGCGGCCCTAACTCAGTTAGCTAAAGGCAATGCTCTGACCCAGCAGCGCCAGGTAAAGCGCAAGGCCCGGCTGGCATCGGCTTTAACATTTTTTCATTCCACGTCAGCAACCTCAGAGACATCGAGGTCAGGTCTCAAAATACTAATGATCTCCGATGTCTACTTCCCCCGCGTTAATGGCGTCTCCACCTCCATTGCCAGTTTTCGCGCTGCCCTTGAGCGTATAGGTCACTCGGTCACGCTGATCTGTCCTGATTACCCCGTAGGCCAAGTGAATGAGCCGGGCGTGCTGCGCATACCCTCCCGCCAAGTACCCGGCGACCCTGAAGACCGCATGATGCGCTACCGGGATCTTCTCGCCCTGGCTGCTAAGTTGGCAGATGAAGACGTTGATCTTATTCATGTTCACACGCCCTTTACAGCGCACTATGCCGGAGTAGCACTGGGCCGCCAGCTTGGGTTACCCGTGGTAGCGACCTATCACACGCTTTTTGAAGAGTATATTCATCACTATATCCGCTGGCTTCCACGGCGCTGGCTACGCCTTGCTGCACGTAGGCTTTCAGTACACCAGTGTCAACAGCTCGACGCCTTAGTGGCGCCTTCACGGGCAATGCAGCAAGCGCTCACCCACTACGGCGTGACCACGCCCATCACTGTCATTGCCACGGGGCTAGCGCTGGAATCATTCTGCCAACCTCAAGATGACAGCGAATTTCGCGCTCACTACCACCTACCTAAAGAAGCGCGACTTCTGCTCTACGTAGGCCGCGCCGCCTTTGAGAAGAACATCGATTTTCTTATCGATATTCTGCCTCAGGTCTTAGCCGAACACCCTACTACCCGTTTGATCATTACCGGCGAAGGCCCTGCCATTGAATCGCTTGTACGACGCGCCCAGGAAGTTGGCGTTGCGGACGCCGTGCTGTTTCTCGGCTACCTCGACCGCCACGGCCCACTGCAAGCCGCCTACCGCGCCGCCGACGTTTTTGTATTTGCATCCCGCACGGAAACCCAGGGGCTGGTACTGCTGGAAGCGATGGCCCTGGGCACACCGGTGGTTTCCACCGCAAAGATGGGTACGCAGGATGTTTTGAAAGAAGGAGAAGGCTGCCTAATCGCCGAGGATAACCATGACGACTTCGCCACCAAGGTTAACCGCCTGTTAAGCGATGAACCCCTGCGCCAGCAGCTTGCCGAACGCGCCCAAACCTACGCCACGAGTTGGCATGAAGATGCCAAGAGCGTGGAGCTAGTGGAGCTCTATCAACAGTTGTTGGTTGATCATTTGGTTAATGCGAGGAAGTAAGTACCGGAATGCCGTGGACACTTTGTGGACACATTCAGGTGTATAGAGAGGGGAAAATCACAAGTTTCAGGCATAAAAAAAGGCACCTAAGTGCCTGATTTTAAAGATGGTGCCGGTAGCCAGACTCGAACTGGCACACCCGTAAAGGCGGCGGATTTTGAAGCCTTGGCGCACCTGCTCACTACGGCACACTGCATTGATTTTAAAGAATTTTCAGCTTTAAAGTAGCTCGTTTTGGCTCGTTGCAGCTCAAGAATGTCGTCACAATGTGGACTATTCACGTTCATTTGCCATTATTACCAAATAGGTATATATTTTTCCCATGGATAGCAAACCACCAAAACCCTTACGATGGGTAGCTAGCTCAAAAAAAGATCTCCAGGCCATGCCCGAGGATGTGAAAGATGTTTTCGGCTTCGCACTTCACTTGGCTCAATCTGGTTCAAAACATACTCAAACTAAGCCACTCAAAGGCTTCGGTTCGGCTGGGGTGCTTGAAGTTGTGGAAGATCATCAGGGAGACGCCTACCGTGCTGTTTACACAGTTCGCATCCAAGAAGCAGTTTATGTATTGCATTGCTTCCAAAAGAAGTCATCCAGTGGAATCTCCACACCTAAACCCGATATAGACAAAATCCGTGACCGATTGAAAGCGGCAGAACAACACGCCAAAGGAGAAACCTAATGATCATTGAAGAAAGCATCGGCAATGTCTACGACGATATCCACAGCAATGATGCCGCTGAAATGCTTATCAAGGCAAAGCTTGCCGCCAAGATCGGTGAGGTCATCAAGCATCGCCGTTTAACACAGGTCAAAGTATCCGAGTTGACCGGCCTGCCTCAACCTAAAGTGTCTGCCCTTCTTAAAGGCCAGTTTCGCGGCATCAGTGAATCCAAGATGCTCGAATGCTTAGCCCGCCTGGGCCGTGATGTACGTATTGTTGTGGGGCCAGCTCGCCCACGCTCTAAGCCTGGGCATGTACAGCTAGAGGTAGTTTAAATAAATATCTTTTTGTTAGAGGTTAATTAATAACCTCTACCTTTTTGTCCTTATGGTTTAGCCTCATTCTTTTAAGATCAACGCCTGCATCTGTACATACGGCATTTAAAATTCTATCTCTTCGAACTCTGTCGGCTCTTTCATGGCTTGCATCATCAAGTTCAAGCGCACAAAAAATACTAAAATCACTCTTATTGCACATTACATAATCAAAATGCCATTGTGATATTTGCCAAAACAATGATTTATACTCTTTTGTCCATGTTTGATATTTATTGATATTGGGTTGAACAATATCCACAACCCTTACTTGGCAGAATATATAATACTTATCCCCATATCCTTTTTCTAAAATTTTATACACATCCCTTTCAGTCGGCGTCATTAAAAACCTATTACCTTTATAAGCTTCTCCTTTTTTAATCAACGTTTCAGACAATGATTCTGATTTATTTTTTGACTTTTTATATTCGTTTGTTCCATTTTTGCTCTTTCTTTTTTTATTTCTACTCGCTTTTTCTTCATCATCCTCTTCTAATCCTTTAAAAAAGGCTTTCATGAAAGACCTAAATGTGCTTTTCACAATAAATATTTCAAGAAATTTTAGTGCTAAAATACCTATTACAATTATTAATATATAAGGTGTTAACGCATCTAAAATATTTAGATCTCCCATTACTCCCCTCGCCCTTTATCCACAATGCCTTCCCCCTGAATACCATCTATCCACAACCCTTTGTGCTAGTTGGTACCCGTCCCTGTTTGCTTCAACGTGCGGCGTGCCCTCTCTATATCGGGGCTTACTTGTCCGCACACTTCATCTACCTGATCCGTCATTAACCAAAGTGTGTATTTGGGCCACTGCTTACAAATAGCTTGCAGCATTTCCCCTTTTGGCGCTCTTCCAGCCTGTTCAATGCTTTCAACAGTTTTTTTATTGAAACCAATAAGTTGCGCAAATTCAGCGCGGCCAGACGTTTCGACCTCGCGTATTTCTCGCATTTTTTGGGCTAGTTCACTGGACATATACCAACTTCTTCGTATACTAAGTTCGTAGGCTACCAATTAATCGGTACACCCGCTCAGCAATTAGTGTATTAAAAAGTATTGCATCTGATTGCTGGTTTTGAAGATACCACAACATGCCACAGCGAGCAGGTACAGCATGGAAACGAGCAACACGCCCCACGTCCCCGCACCTCAGGTGCCTGTAATGACGATAGAGCGCTTCTCTGAACTCACTGGCCTTACTGCCGACACCGTTCGCGGTCAGATGAACCAAGGGAACCTCCCCATTATCAAGGTGGGTCGTCGTCGCCTCGTGAACGTCGCGCTCTTTACCGCTGAGTGCCTGCAATCGGAGGACTGGCACTAATGACTGCTATTGCCCACCAAGCTCCTGTGTACACCCTGGCAGCGTTCACCACGCACACTCTGGACGTTATAGGCACCTTTTACGCCGCTTCTCTACTTTGCGATGGCCGTTTCTATCGTGGCTGCAACCAGAACGGCTCTGTTCACCTACACGTTCGCGCTGATGGCATCGTAAAACTGTTTATCCCAACGGATCACCTGTTGACCCTCGACCTCTCAGGCGTCACCCATAACGATCTGATGGCCTTGATTGACAGCGAAGGTAAACGCTACCGCATTCGCTTTCCCAGCTACCGCGCTGCCCTGGCTTTCCTAGCACTGAACTACGGCGTTACCGACGCCCCAAGCGACCCAAGCACCACCGACTGCGCCCCCGCACCTGCCGACGCCTCCCCTCGTTCATCGGTAATTGTGGTACCGGCGCATCTATCCACACCCACACGGCTAACGCCCCGTCCGTTATCCACAACGGCCTTTAGCCCTTTTGGAGTTATCCACATGAGTAAAAAACAGCCCATCCGCGTCTTTCTCGACCCTGAAACCCATAGCCGCCACCTGATACAGGCGGGCACCAACGGCCTGACCTCTTCGGCGCTCTCAGAACGCCTGATTGAGTACGGCCTTGCCCAATTGGAACGCGGCGAAAAAGCACCGCTGGAAGCCCTTGCCCGTGCCGCCTCCCCCGCTCCCCACGGCTCAGAGGCCTAATACTATGTCCCCTGCCCGTCATCCGTCGCCCTTCGGTCGCACGGCGTACTTAGCCCGCCCCGGCGCGGCTGTCATACCCGAGGCACGAGCGGTTGACAGCCGTGCCGGGGTGGGCTGCCGTGCAGAAAGACCGAAGGGCCACGGAGGGCGGGCTGGGACCCCCTGCCTCGATTCCCGAGCTCTGAGGGAGCGGGGCCAGCGGTGCCTCCACGGGCTGGACTATGCACGCGCCGCCACCTACTACGCACAGGCTGAATACCTGGCACTAGTAAGCAGCGGCATTACACCTGAAACCACTGAGCTAGCCATTCTCGCGGATTACTGCCTAACCCAGGCCGCCAGAACCCAACGCTAACGAAAAGGAACCACCACCATGATCAACACCATTCAAGCCCACGTTATCGGTGCATCACGCTACAAGATGGATAACGGCGTTCAGGGCGCAAAAATTTCCATCATGCAGGCGGCCTCTGCTGATAACGAAAACGCTATCGGCAATCAGGTCAGCGTCATGACAGCGCCCTATGACATTTTCGACCAGCTACACGCCGCTGCCCCGCACATGCCCTGTGCGATGGAGCTAGATATCGAACTGCGCACCTCCTCAGCGGCAGCCGGTGGCAAAACCGTACTTCACGTACTTGCCGCCCGCCGACCCAACGCCACCGGTAGCCAGCCACAACCGGCTACCAACAGCGATAAAAAATAGGATTTTGAGCCATGGACACTAGCGAACTTTCCGGTCTGTGGCTCCTGGTTTATTGCGTCGGTCTCGTTCTCGCCTTCGGGATCGGCGCGATAAGTGGGGGCCAACGATGAACGACCCAAGCCTAACGTTTGTTGTTGGTTCTCTTTTCACGTCCTACGCCCTCGGTTGGGCCTTCGGACATATCGTCGTCATCACTAAGAAATTTATGGAGTCAGTCACATGACCATGAAAGCACTCTTCCAAAACGCAAAAAACGCCGTTCAGTCCACTCAAGCCAAGGTCGCTGCCGGTGCAACGGTCGCCATGGGTGCGGTGGGTAGTGCTCACGCGCAGGTAGCCGGTGCAGAAGCCGCCTTCACTGAGGTTCAGTCCGCCGGTGCTGATATGGCCGGTTACGCATGGCCGGTCGTGGCCTCCATCACCGCCGCGTTAATCGGTATCAAGCTGTTTAAGAAGTTTGCTAACCGCGCTTCTTAATACCGCTTTAAAAGGGATCAACCAAGGGGCGGAAACGCCCCTTTTTATATCGCGAGGGGAACATGATTAAAAAAGCCGTTTTATTAACTGTATCAGCGCCTTTTTTAATGGTGTTTTCTAGCTTTGCTCACTCCTCACCAACTTTTAGCACCCCTGCTGCTGGTAGTGGTTCTTTTGGTTCTCCGGCGGCTGCGTGTTCGGCTGCTATTGCCAATCATAACTCAGGTTTATCGGGTCATTGGTTGCAGTATAGAGGTATTAATGCTCTTGAGAGGAATCGCTATAATTGCATGCACCGTACTTGTTATGCTAATCCTTATG
This sequence comes from Halomonas sp. NPDC076908, assembly GCF_050269715.1. NCBI lineage: Bacteria > Pseudomonadati > Pseudomonadota > Gammaproteobacteria > Oceanospirillales > Halomonadaceae > Halomonas > Halomonas sp. NPDC076908. The sequence goes on from NZ_JBNNIW010000013.1 coordinate 51,008, forward strand.
ATCCCAGTCAACCCTGTGATCCTAGTGTAAGTTCTAATTTTAGGGTTAGTTCGAGCAATTGTTCTGGTTCCGATTATTGTTCTGCTCTGGCGCATAATCCTGAATTATTGCCTCAAAAAACGGACGAAGAGTGTGAGTCTGAAAATGGTGACTCTATTTCCGTTTCTGCTAGTTCTGCGAATTATTTAAATAGTGGTGGATCTGTTAAAACACATGGCGGCGCTTGTTCTATAACGGGTGCTGGTGGCGTTGTTGCTTGTTCGGGAACTGATGACAATATCTCTTGCTCTGTTCCTATTGACTCGACTTCTGCTGGTGAGTATGGACAGTTTAATCAGGATTCTTCGTTAAATGGCGGTTGGGGTGAAGGCGAGGGTACATTCTCGGTAATTGATTTTAATGTTCCTGAATATTTAAATGCGCTTCCTGGCGGTTGCTCTGACCCGTCCAGTTGCGTAACTATTGGCGATACGTCTTATTTAGTTGATTGGGATTCCGCGCCTGATTACTTTTCTTACGTTGACTCTAATGGCACCGTCCATTCTAAGCCTTCCAGTGGCGGTGGCGGAGGTGATAACGGCGGCGGTGATAACGGTGGTGGTGACCCAACTAACCCCACCGATCCCACTGATCCAGGCGGTGACAATGGCGGCGGGGATGGTGATACCGGCGGTGGCGATCCTGGTAACGACAACGGCGATAATCCTGGTGGTGGCGGTTCGGGCGGTGGCTCAACCGTACCGGATTTTGAATTTGATGAATCCGGCATCATTGAGGCTATCGGCTCCGCTGGCCGCTCTAACCGTAACGCAATTGATGCGCTATCAACTGACGTTACCGGCGCTATTTCCTCACAAACCGATGATTTAACGGCGTCTAATAACACTCAAACGCAAACTCTCTCAAATGCTATCGCTGACCAGTCTACCGCGTTTACCGCGGCGCTCGACGGTCAAACAGAAAACGTTACTGGTGCCATAGATACCCAAACAGGCGCTTTAACTGGTTCTCTGGATGCCCTCAGCACGTCCATTTTTGACGCTATTGCTAGCCTTGGTTTTGGTGAAGGGGATGGCGAAGGGGAAGAAGGCGATGGCCTTTTAGGCGGTATCTCTAACTTACTCAATGGCATGGTTGATAATCTTGCCTCTCGCTTTACCGAAGACCTCGGTACCGGTGACGACCTGTTCAACTCTTCTGGCTTGGATGACACCCTCGACGGTGTGGCCGCTCAAGAACAAGAACACAGCGACGAAATAAACACATTGATGGATGAGATCGGCGACGGTGCCACCTCCGACATTGCTGACCAAATTACCTCACGACTTCCCTCGCTGCCTTCCGGCAGCTGCGTCCCTCTCCAGTTCGGCCCTATGGAAATCTCCTGCCAGGCATTTAACACCATCAAGCTCTGGCTGACCTGGATCATCTATTTCTGGACGGTCGTTAGCATCGTCGACACCTTCTTTCGCTCTGAACAGAGGACGGCATAAATGGCACTTCCGGCAGTGCTCGGCATCGGCGCACTTATCAGCTTCTTCACGCGTGTTATTGAATGGTTCGTCACACGTATTGCCTCCCGCTTTACCAGCCGCTTAGCGGGCATGCTGGTATGGACAACGCTCTATATCACGCTTCTGGTGGCTCTCGCGTCCACGTTTGCGCTGATCATCAACGGGATCAATGCCTCACTCCCTTCTGAACTGGCTAACGGCATGGGTGCTGTGAAACCCGATAACCTTGAAGCCTGTATTGCTGCGATTTACAGCAGCAAAGTCGCCATGTGGGTCTTCCAGCAGAAAAAACAGCTGATTGATTGGGAGCAAGGGAGGCCCGTTCTCTAATGGCCGTTTACGTCGTCACCGGTAAATTAGGTGCCGGTAAAACCCTGGTTGCCGTGGGTAAGATCAAGGACAAGTTGATCCAGGGCTGTAAGGTCGCTACCAACCTGGACTTGAACCTGGATAAGCTGATTGGTGAAAACGCCAAGCTTACCCGCTGCTACCGCATCCCTGATAAACCCGTCCTGGCTGATCTTGAGTCTATCGGTACCGGTACCGACGAATACGACGAAAACAAAAACGGCCTGTTGGTGCTAGATGAATGCGGCACCTGGTTTAACGCCCGCTCTTGGAACGATAAAAGCCGCCAAGACGTGATCAACTGGTTTCTTCATGCCCGAAAACTGGGCTGGGATATCATTTTTCTTATTCAAGACTTGTCGATCATGGACAAGCAAGCCCGCGTTGCTCTTGCTGAACACGTGGTTTACTGCCGTCGCCTGGATCGGGTCGCCGTTCCCTTTGTCGGTGCTATTTACTCAGCGTTTGTTGGCTCCAAGATGCCTATGCCGAAAGTACACCTCGGAATTGTTAAATATGGCGACTCCCCGCAAAGCCTCACCGTGGAACGCTGGACCTACACTGGCCGCCACCTCTACCCCGCTTACGACACCAAACAAGCCTTCTCTGATCACTACCCCCACGGCACTTACTCCGTGCTGCCGCCTTGGCTCACCCACGGCATGCACCGCGTACCGCGTGACGCGAGGTTCTACATGAAAATGACCCGTATCTACTGGAAACGCTTTAACCGTCCGTTTCTCTCCCTCGCCTCGTTTGCGCTGGGCTGCTTTATCACCCTGTCGGTCTTGGTGGCCGATCGCGTTAACGCCCGATCGCCAGACGACATTCCCGTAGCACCGTTAGAACTGCCCGACCTGAGTACTGCCCGTATCGCCAGCTTTAGCCAGTTTGGCGACCACACCACTTACCGCCTCATTGATAGCGACCGCCAGTCCCTCACCACCGACGATCTCGCCCGCCAAGGCTTTGCCATCGTCCCCGTGAACGCCTGTCTTGTCCGCATAGAAAATGGAGTTACCCATGCTGAAATTCGCTGCTAAAACCGCTGCTTCGTTCGCCCTGGCCACGTTCATCGCCACCGGTGCCCAAGCCACCCCGATCCAGATGCAAGACACCGATATTCGGGACTTTGTGCGCTGGTACGTCGAGCAAACCGATACCCCGTTAGCCATCCACCCCACGGCCACAGGAACGCTCACGGTCTATGCCCCTAACGTACCGGATCACCAGTTAGATGAATTCTTTCAAGGCGTGCTGAGTTCACACGGCTACACCATCCTGCCCGGCAACCCGCCAACGGTGGCACCTGCTGATCAACGACCAGGCACTTCCAACACCCACCAACAAACACCAGGTGTTTTATCTGCACCAGGCGCACACGATCAAGCTAACGTGTTCGCCAACGTGCCCACCCTCACACCACCCCCAGAACCCCAGGCCACGCACCTATTTTCCTTCGACAACGTACGCGCTGACGACATTGCCCCACTGGTGACCAGCTTCCTGACTCAGAACGCCCAGGAAGGCACCACCATCCCGCGTGTGCAGGTACTCCATGCCTCGAATGCCATCTTAGCCAAGGGCCCAGAAAAACAGCTTGAGCAGCTGCAAGGGTTCATCCCCCAAGTAGATGTCGCACACCCTCAATTGCTGATTCAGGCGGTCATCTTTGAAACCACTGACGGGGATACTTTCGATCTAGGCGTATCGCTTGGCCGCGCTACCGGTAGCCGTGTCGCCGGTGGCTTCAACACCGCTAACTTAGGCACCTCGCTAGCCTCCTCCGGTGGCACCTTCGGGATCTTCGACGGCGATATACTCGCGTTTGCCATCAATGCCTTACAGCGCGACTCACGCTCTAACGTGTTATCCACACCGCAAATTCTCACGCTTTCCGGTAAGCGGGGCACCATCTCCATTGGTCAGAATGTGCCCTTCGTCACTGGCCGCGTGACCGGCGAATCAGCCGACGTTAACAGCCCCTTTCAAACCATCGAACGCCGCGACGTAGGCATACGCTTAAACGTGCTGCCGGTGGTCACCGCCTCCGGTCTAGTGATCATGGATATCACCACCTCCGCCGACTCACTCACGGATTCCCTATTAGCTTCCGACATCATTACCAACCAGCGCCAAATCAACACCACCGTCCAAATCCGCTCCGGCCAAACTCTGCTATTAGGCGGCCTCTCGTCACAGGATGACCGCTCCCAGGTCTCCGGCGTTCCTGGCCTCTCTAGCGTCCCTGTTGCCGGTCGCTTATTCCAAAACGAATCCACTTCCACCCAGCGCACCAACCTTCATGTCCTGCTTCAAGCCACCGTGCTACCCCGTTTCGACGCTACCCAGCTCGCCAACGTCCACGATCAAACCGGCTCTATCACAGCCAATCTCGTGGCGATGAACTGGCGGCAAGCGGTCGAGACCATCCCTGTAACACGTCTCGCAGAATAACAACGAAACCCGTTAACACAGCTCATTACAGCTCGTAGCAACATTTTAAAAATTTAAGGGAATAGGTCATGGAGCGTTGGAACCGTTATTCGATTGCCTCACTGGAGAAAGGCGAGCAAGACCCGTTTGGCAAGCTCTTGATCAGCTCCGCTGGTCAACGTGAGCTGGACAATATCCGTTTATTGAACGCAGGCGTGGACACGGTGAGGCAGCTTTACCAGGGCAAGCCTTGCCTCTACCAGTTCGATGAGATCATCAGGGTCTATAACGAAGGTCATGGGGCCACCATGGACGTATTTGATGTCACATGGTCAGTCGGTTCCGGCGCAGCCGGTTCAGGCTTCCGCTACCGACTCCAGAACAATGAGCTAGGCGTGATCGTGTTCTTCCAGGCTCGGCATACCAAGGTAGAGAACATTGGTACCCACCTGAAAATTGAGCTCTCGCCCCACTTCATCCAGGAGCGAAGCCCTCAGCAGTGCCAAGACTTCATGTACAACATCGCGGCTCACATGCTCGCCTATGTGGAACCGGTCGGCTGTGCCATTCACCTCGCCTTAGACGTCCAGGGCTGGGAGCCTCCCAAAGACTTCATGCCGCGCTTCGTGACCCGCTCTAAAAAGATCATGCGCATTGATGGCATCGACGAACTGCAGTTTGCTCACAACACCATTGCCACCACCTATGGCCGTGGTGAAACCTATATGTTTGGTACCGCTGGGGCGCTTCAATGCTGTATCTACAACAAGACGCTAGAAGCCAAACACCGCGACAAAATGCACCTATGGGAAGGCATCTGGCAGCACGCCGTAAAAGACGACCTCAGCCCCGCTTATGACCCTGACGAAACCGTGTGGCGTATCGAGCTGCGCTTCCACCAATCGGTACTCCGTGAGTATGCACAAGGCATTCCCTGCAACGTCGACACCGGTGAAGTGCTAGACGACTCCCATGGCTTCAACCGCTTCATTGATGTTGTCCCGCACCTCTCCGGCCTCTGGCGTACCGCGATGCAATCCTATCGCCTGGATACCCGTCGCAACCTGATTGATCCCGCATGGCAAGTCATGCAGGAAGACGCCCGCTTCTACTGTCATGAACCTGGCTTTCTCTACAAACGCGCTCGCAAAACACCAGGCTTAGGCAATGAAAAGAACGTCACCCTGGCGTTTGGCAACCTGATCAGCATCTACGCCCGCCAAGGTTTCCGCACCCATGAAGCAGTGCGCTACCTCCAACGCTCCGGCATGTGGGAAGACCTCGCAGAATACTACCGCCGTCGAGGGGTCGACTCCGGGCAATTCAGGCAGATCGTAGAGCAGAAATTGATAGAACGAAGATTGGTAGGAAAAGCAGCGTAATGACCATTAAGAAAGTCAAAACTGGCTGGAAAGTGGACATCATGCCCGAAGGACGATACGGCAAGCGTGTTCGTAAAACATTCCGTACCCAGGCAGAAGCAAAGCGCTTTGAAGGCAAAATACTGGCTAAAGCTGCCAGCGGTGAAAGCTATGCCACCCCTAAAAGGGATCGCCGTACCTTAAAAGACCTTATCAAACTGTGGTTTGACTACCATGGTCAATCGCTAAAAGACGGTAAACGCCGCTATTCACAGCTCAATAATCTGGCCGATATCATGGGCAACCCAACGGCGGCCACGATCACCCCCGTTGACGCCTCAGAGTTACGTCAGAAACGTCTTGAATCGGGCATAACACCCAACACGGCCAATCATGATCACGCCCACTTACGCGCTGTGTTTAACCAGCTCATACGGCTAGGGGAATGGAACAAACCTAACCCCTTCGCAAAAATGCAGCCTTTGCGACTGGATGAAAAAGAGCTCGCCTACCTAACCGATGAAGAGTTACGTCAACTTTTTAACGTACTCGAAAAATCCAACAATCCTGACGTCGGGCTAATTACCCGCCTATGCCTAGCCACGGGTGCGCGTTGGAGCGAAGCACAGACCCTAAGAGCAGAAATGCTTAGAAATGGCCGTGTCACCTTCACCGGCACTAAAAACGGCCGCAATCGCACCATACCGCTTAGCGAAGAGCTTTTTAAAGCCATCTCCCAGCATGGGCCACGTATCGGAAGGGTTTTCCGCACCGACGCATACAAGGCGTTCTCCGCTGCGGTGATTGAGGCAGGAATACAGCTCCCCAGGGGGCAGAGAACCCACGTTCTCCGTCACACGTTCGCCAGCCACTTCATGATGAACGGTGGCGATGTGCTAACGCTGCAGAACATTCTCGGTCACAGAACCATTGCTATGACAATGCGTTATGCACACCTTTCAGCCGACCATTTAGCCGATGCCATCAAGTACGCGCCTAAGCTCTGTTGACACTTTGTTGACACTTTTGGAATAGCGCCCAATAAAAAGGGCCTAGCGATGTAAGCTAAGCCCTTGATATATATGGTGCCGGTAGCCAGACTCGAACTGGCACACCCGTAAAGGCGGCGGATTTTGAATCCGCTGCGTCTACCAATTCCGCCATACCGGCAATGGATGCGCATTATACGTAATTAATGAGGCAGGTCAATCACATTGACTGACTTTATGCAGCCAAAGCGCTATCCTATGCCGCCTGTTTGATCAACGTTAAGAGCCATTACCCATGCAGCGCGCGGATTTTCACTTTGAGCTACCAGACGATTTAATTGCTCGCTACCCTTCTGAACAGCGTAGCGACTGCCGTTTGCTGTGCGTGGATGGCCAGAGCGGCGCGCTTGAGCATCGCCGCTTTCCTGATTTGCTTGAGTTTTTGGAGCCGGGCGATCTGCTGGTGTTTAACGACACCCGCGTTATTCCCGCACGCCTGCACGGCCATAAAGCTAGCGGTGGCAAGGTAGAGATGCTGCTTGAGCGCCCGCTGGATGCCCACCGCGGTCTGGCGCATATCCGTTCGAGCAAATCGCCGAAGCCGGGTACCGAGCTAATTTTCGAGGGCGATATTCACGCCATAGTAGAAGGCCGCCGTGATGCACTGTTTGAGCTGCGTTTTTTAGGCGATACGCCGATGATTGCGCTGCTTGAAAAGCACGGTCATATGCCGTTGCCGCCCTATATTACCCGCGAAGATGAGCTGAGCGACCGTGAGCGCTACCAAACCGTGTATGCACGGCGTGACGGCGCAGTAGCGGCGCCTACCGCGGGGCTGCACTTTGATCAACCGCTACTGGATGCGCTGGCGGATAAAGGGATTAATCGCGCCTTTGTGACGCTGCATGTCGGAGCCGGTACCTTTCAGCCGGTGCGCGTCGACAATATCCTTGAACACCATATGCACAGCGAGTGGATTGAAGTGACCGAGGAGACCTGCCAGCAAGTCCGCGAGACGCTGGCGGCAGGCAAACGGGTAGTGGCGGTTGGCACCACCAGCGTGCGCTGCCTGGAGAGTGCCTGCATGAAGAGTAGCGACGGGCAGATCGCTCCTTATAGTGGGGATACCGATATTTTCATCTATCCCGGTTACCAATGGCGCTGCGTGGATGCTTTAATTACCAACTTTCATTTACCTGAATCGACGCTATTGATGCTGGTGTCCTCCTTTGTGGGCTATGACACCATCATGCACGCCTATCAACAGGCAGTGGCCGAGCGCTATGCGTTTTTTAGCTATGGCGACGCCATGCTGCTGACCCGCAAGCCCGCTTAGTAAATAGCTGCGCCAGACGAACGAGTTTAACGAGTTACCTTAATATGCGAAACGAATGTTTTATGCGCTTTGAGCGCTTGGCCGAAGATGGCCGTGCACGCCGTGGTCGCCTCCATTTTCCCCGTGGCACGGTGGAAACTCCCGCGTTTATGCCGGTGGGCACCTACGGCACCGTGAAAGGCATGACGCCCGAATCAATCAAAGAGACGGGCGCTGAAATTATTCTTGGTAATACCTTTCACCTTTGGCTTCGCCCTGGTACTGAGGTGATTGAAGCCCACGGTGACCTGCACGACTTTGCTCAGTGGGATAAGCCAATTCTCACTGATTCCGGTGGCTTTCAGGTCTTTTCACTGGGCAAGATGCGCAAGATCACCGAGCAAGGTGTGCACTTCCGCTCGCCAGTGGATGGCAGCAAAGTTTTTATGGGCCCGGAAGAGTCCATGGCGGTGCAGCGCTCGCTAGGCTCCGATGTGGTCATGATTTTTGATGAGTGCACCCCCTACCCAGCCACCTTTGAAGAAGCTGAAAAATCCATGGAGCTGTCGCTGCGCTGGGCCAAGCGCTCAAGTGATGCCCACGGTGATTCACCTTCTGCACTTTTTGGCATTATTCAGGGCGGCATGCACCCAGCGCTACGCGAACGCTCGCTCAAAGGGCTGCTAGACATCGGTTTTGATGGACTGGCGATTGGCGGCCTTTCAGTCGGCGAGCCTAAAGAGGAGATGATTAAAGTCCTGGACTACCTGCCCACCTGGATGCCCGATGAAAAACCGCGCTATTTAATGGGCGTTGGTAAACCAGAAGATTTGGTTGAAGGCGTGCGTCGGGGGGTGGATATGTTCGACTGTGTGATGCCGACGCGCAATGCGCGCAACGGTCACTTATTCACCTCATTGGGCACCGTTAAGATTCGTAATGCTAAGCATCGCCATGATACACGCCCTCTCGATGAGGAGTGCGATTGCTATACCTGCAAGAATTTCTCGCGGAGCTATTTACACCACTTGGATCGCTGTAACGAGATGCTTGGCGCAATGCTCAATACTATCCACAACCTGCGCTACTATCAGCGCGTGATGGCTGATTTGCGCGCGGCAATCGAAGCGGGTACATTGACGACCTTTGTGGATGGCTTTTATGCCCAGCGCGGCATGCCGGTGCCTCCCCTAGCGAATTAATCGCCAGCTGCCTCTGGCAGATGGTTTAATCATCTCATCCCTTACTATTTCTAACTCAGGAGTTCTCTGCAATGCTGGATTTCTTCATCTCACCAGCCCATGCCCAAGAAGCCGCTGCTGGCGGTGGCATCGCGCAAATCGTCATGCTGGTCGGCTTCGTGCTGATTTTCTATTTCCTACTGTGGCGTCCGCAAGCTAAGCGCGCCAAACAGCACAAGCAGTTGGTAACAAGCTTGGATAAAGGCGATGAAATTGTGATTGGCGGTGGCTTGGTCGGTCGTATCACTAAGGTGAACGATGAGTTTTTGACCATCGAAATTTCTGAAGGCACCGAAGTTAACGTGCAGAAGAACGCCGTTGCTGCCGTATTGCCTAAAGGCACCATCAAGTCCATCTAAACCCTGCTTCACCCCTGCCGATACAGTGCCAGCCACCCCGGCAGGGGTGACATGGTATAAATGATGGTGAACTTTGCTGTGCACGGCTAGCCCGTGCACAGCATTCCGTTTGTAATTGAAGGCAGGGCTTGCATGCTCAACCGTTACCCCATGTGGAAGTATCTGCTGATACTGGTCGTCCTGGTGGTTGGCCTTATCTACTCGCTTCCCAACTTATTTCCCGCAGATCCCGCCATCCAACTTAGCAGCGCTCAAGGCGACTCACTGGATTCGCGTCAGATAGACCGTGTCGAAACCGCGCTTACTGAAAATGGCATCGAGATCAAAGCGCTCGAAGAGCAAAACGGTCAGTGGTTGATTCGTCTTGAACGCGACGACGATCAACTCAATGCCCGTGACATTGCCACCGACGTACTCGGCAATGAAGCGAGCGTGGCACTGAACCTTGCTGAAGCGACGCCCGACTGGCTACAGGCATTTTCCGCCTCACCGATGACACTTGGTCTCGACCTACGCGGCGGCGTGCACTTCTTGCTAGAAGTGGACATGGACGCAGCGCTTACCCAACGTCTGGAAGTCAATGCCAGCGCCATGCGCGAACTGCTGCGCAGCGAACGAATCCGTTATCGCAATACCGATGTGGAGGCGCGCTCGCTATCCATCGACTTCGCCAGCGCAGAAGACCGCGACACCGCTCGGCGCTTAATTAGCCGCGACTTTCCTGACTTTGACTACTCAAGCGAAGGGGATGGCCGCACCTCCAGGCTAGTGATGTCGCTAAGCGATCAATCCGTTAACGAAATCCAGGATTATGCGGTTAACCAAAACCTGACAACCCTGCGCAACAGGGTCGATGAGCTGGGCGTAGCCGAGCCAATGGTTCAGCGCCAGGGTCCCAACCAGATTGTGGTGGAACTGCCAGGGGTCCAAGACACCGTCGCCGCCAAGCGGATAGTAGGGGCCACCGCTAACTTGGAATTCCGCCTGGAAGCCCGCAACGACACGCCGGACCTTGAAACCGAAACGCATACCTTCCGTAATGACCCATCGCGCTCAGCAGAGCTAATGCGTGATGTCATCATTACCGGTGACAGTGTTTCCAGCGCCAGCAACAGCTTTGATGAAAATGGTCGTCCCCAGGTCAATATCAATCTGGACGGCACGGGCGGCACGCTAATGAACCGCGCCACGCGCACCAATATTGGTCGCAACATGGCGGTGCTGTTCATTGAGCACAAGAGCGAAGATAGCGTGGTGGTCGACCCGGAAACGGGCGAAGAGACCATCGTACGCGAGCCCTACGTTGAGCGCGGCCTGATCAGTCTTGCTACAATTCAAAGTGCGCTGGGTAACAGCTTCCGCATTACCGGGCTAGACTCGCCAACAGAGGCCGCTGAGCTTTCGCTCTTGCTACGTTCTGGCTCACTCGCAGCGCCTATCTACTTTGCACAAGAGCGCACCATAGGACCCAGCCTAGGCGCGGAAAATATTGAGCGCGGCCTGCTCTCGGTCCAGATTGGCTTGCTGCTTGTCGTGCTGTTTATGCTGGTGCGCTACAAAGTCTTTGGCGTGTTTGCCAATCTGGCGCTGGCGTTGAATTTAACGCTGCTGATTGCCGTGATGTCTGTACTGGGGGCTACCCTGACCCTACCAGGTATTGCCGGTATCGTGCTAACGCTGGGGATGGCAGTAGATGCCAATGTACTCATCTTCGAGCGCATACGCGAAGAGCTGCGTAATGGCATGTCGATTCAACAGGCGATTCATGCGGGCTATGAGCGCGCCTTCACCTCTATCGTCGATGCCAATATCACGACGCTACTGGTAGCGGTCATTCTGTTCTCGATTGGTACCGGCCCGGTGAAAGGCTTCGCCGTAACGCTTTCCATCGGCATTTTGACGTCGATGTTCACCGCCCTTGTGGTGACTCGTGCCATGGTCAACTTGGTTTATGGCAGCAAACCCGTCAAAAAGCTGTGGATTTAAACCACGCGCTTAGCCCAGAACTTAAGAGGTGGTAATGAAACCCCTAACACACCTGCGAATCGACTTTATGGGACGGCGCAAGCTTGCGTTCGCCGTCTCTGCCGTCATGCTTATCGTGTCGATTGGTGCCATCCTGCTCCTACAGCTAAACCTGGGATTGGACTTTACTGGCGGCACGCTGATCGAAGTGCGCTACGGCGCAGCTCCTTCATTAGATGCCATTCGTGTCCTGCTTGAAGAGAACGGCTTCCAGGATGTCTCTGTGCAAACCTTTGGGGCATCGACAGAAGTCTTAATTCGCCTACAGCAGGCATTTGATGCGGATGTGGGCGCGGAAGTGGTTAACCTGCTGCGTGCCGATGGTGCCAGCGTCGACTTGGTTCGTGCTGAGTTTGTTGGCGCCCAGGTAGGCGACCAGTTACGCGACCAAAGCGGCTTAGGCCTGTTGGTAGCGCTAGGCGTGGTAATGCTCTACGTGGCGCTGCGCTTCCAGTACAAGTTTGCGATTGGCGCTCTGCTTGCCCTGCTGCACGATGTGATTATCGTGATCGGCGTTTTCGCTCTATTTCAGCTCGATTTCAACCTCACCGTCCTGGCCGCGATTCTGGCCGTTATCGGTTATTCGTTAAATGACACCATCGTAGTGTATGACCGCATTCGTGAAATGATCCGCACGTCGCGGATTGACGACATGCCACAGATATTTAACGAAGCGATTAACGCTACGCTTTCGCGCACCCTAGCAACGTCGGGCACCACCGTATTGGTACTGCTTGCGCTACTGCTGCTCGGCGGGGATATGATTGAGAACTTCGCCATTGCACTGCTTATCGGCATCGTGGTGGGTACGTTCTCTTCCATTTACACGGCGGCCGCGCTGTTGATCCCGCTTAAGTTGTCGCGGGAAGACTTGATACCCACAAAGAAAGAAACCGACGAAGAAGAGGAAGAGCTGCCTTAACGCTAGCCGTACAGGTAATTCTTCTGGCATGCCAAAATGCCCCTGCTGGTTTTCCCAGCAGGGGCACTTTGTTTTAGCCGTGAAAGACTAAATGGTGTATTTAAAAGTGCGGCGCCAACTGCTTGATCAGCGCTTTATAAAGACGTGGCCCTGCGGCCATTAGTTGACCTTCAACCTGCACGCTTGGCTGGCCGTCGGGGGTGCCCATTAAAGCGCCCGCTTCTTTCAAGAACAGCGTGCCTACCTGCATATCCTGCTCTTCCAGACCCAGGACAAAAGCGCTGTCAACGCGACCGCTAGCCAATTCGCACATGTCTAACAGGCCACAGCCTGACGCCAGCAGCGTTTCAACTTGTGGGGCCAGTTGCTGTGCAATAGTTAAGTAGGCAGGAAGATGACGGGGGCGTAGCCACACTTCAGGCAGGCTCATCGACAGGCGCGTACCGCTGATGGCGGTAGGCTTGCTTACGCGCATACGCTTGTCATTGTGCTGGGCGCCGCGACCACGGCTGGCGATGTATTCATCGTCGGCGAACGGGCAGATAATCACTGCGTGCTCGGGACGACCTTTAATAAGACACACCACTGAGAGTGCAAAGCCCTTACCGGCAACGGCTAAATTGGAGTAGCCGTGCATCGGTTCAATTTTCCAGACGATATCCTTACCTTCGCCTTCACCCGCTTTGTGCGGCGTAAAGCGACCGGTAACACCGTGCAGGGGATAACCGCGTTCCAACTGTTGAACAATCGTCGCTTCGGCCTTGCGCGCTGTCTCATCGAGCAGGCGGTCAAGGTTAAATTCTTCGTGGGCGTTTTCAATACGTTCGCGAACACGTAGAAAGTGTTCAACAGCGCCACGTGCAGCACGCAGCGTAAATTGGACCATCGGATTCATGGTTGGGCCTTGTCACAGTGATGTTAAAGAACGTGATGCTTAAGAACCTGCATCTAGCTGCACTTGGCAGCCTTTGGCGCGCAATTCTAGCAGACCGCTCTCGGGCATGCCATCGACTCATGATAGACTGCGCGTTTTACACCTTAATGATCACTTGCTCTTTTTGCAGAGCCTTATTCACCGAGCCCTATCATGCTTGAGCGCATTCGCATTGTATTAATCGGCACCAGCCACCCCGGCAACATCGGCGGCGTGGCACGCGCCATGCACAATATGGGCTTGGCAGATTTAGCCCTTGTCGCCCCCCGCTGTGAGGTGATTACTCAGGACAGCATTTCCCGTGCCTCCGGCGCTGATCACCTGCTACATCAAGCCCATGTGTACACCACCCTAGAAGAAGCGGTGGCCGACTCCACGCTGGCGGTGGGCGCTAGTGCGCGCTCGCGTACTCTGCCCTGGCCCATGCTGTCACCCAGGGAGCTAGCTGATCGCTTGCCTGCAGAGTGTAAGCCTGAAGGCGCACGCGTAGCGCTGGTGTTTGGTCGCGAGGATAGCGGCCTCACCAATGCAGAACTACAACGCTGCCACGCACACGTGCATATTCCTACCAATGCCGATTTCAGCTCGCTTAATTTGGCAGCAGCAGTTCAGGTGCTGGCCTATGAGTGCCGGATGGCGTGGCTGGACCAAGCCAACCTAGACCAAGCCGACGCCCCATCAGCATTGCCAAGTGGCGACGAAGCGCTGTCGACACATGCAGAACTAGAGCACTATTTTGAGCATTTAGAGCGCACGTTGATTGCTATTGATTTTCACGACCCTGCACAGCCGCGGCAATTAATGGCGAGACTGCGCCGTTTGTATTTGCGCGCCCGGCCAGAGCGCATGGAAATGAATATTTTACGCGGAATCTTATCGGCAACGGAAAAAGCGGCCCATCGCAAGCAGCCTTAGCGATACCCGCTGGATGAGGTTGAATAGCCTAAACTTGAAGTTGACGCTGCGCGCCCCAACTTCGCTATTCTGCTAACGTTATTCCACTGCTGAAATATCAATAGCGCGTTCTACTACTTCAGCAGTTAGTCGCCGCCCCTTAACGCCAAGGAACACCTCATGTTTCAACGTCTACGTGAAGACATCAACAGCGTATTTGACCGCGACCCCGCCGCACGTAACTTTCTTGAGGTGCTGACCAACTACCCTGGCCTGCACGCCCTGCTGCTGCATCGCTGCGGCCACTGGCTGTGGAAGAAAAACCTAAAGTGGCTGGCGCGGACGCTGTCGACGTTCTCACGCTGGCTTACCGGCATTGAAATTCATCCGGGTGCCACAATAGGTCGGCGGTTCTTTATCGATCACGGCATGGGCGTGGTGATTGGTGAAACTGCCCAGGTGGGCAACAACGTCACGCTGTATCAGGGTGTCACCCTGGGCGGCACCAGTTGGAATAAAGGCAAACGTCACCCCACACTCGAAGATGGCGTGATTGTCGGTGCAGGCGCCAAAATACTGGGCCCTTTCACCGTCGGCGCCGGGGCAAAAATTGGCTCCAACGCGGTGGTCACTAAAGAAGTGCCGCCAGGCGCAACGGTGGTCGGTATCCCAGGTAAAATTGTCAAACGTGCCGACCCTGATGTGGAAGAGGCATTGGATGTTGACCCTGCCCGGCGTGAAGCCATTTGCCAGAAATTTGGCTTTGATGCCTACGGCGTCAGCCAGGATATGCCCGATCCTGTCGCCCGCTCCATGCAGGCCATGCTTGATCATATGCATGCCGTGGATGAGCGTATTGAGCGCATGTGCTCTACCCTGCGCAAGCTTGATGCCAACTACCGTGACGGACAATTGCCAGCGCTGCGGGATGAAGACTTTGCCGACATACTGGATGAGCATGATACCGGCTGCCCCGGTGTCGGCAAGCGCTCACCAGTAGCGCCAACAGCCGAAGCGACTAGCGAGCAAGAAACGCTACCACCGCGTAATGGTTGACCAAAGCACTCAGGTTTTCCCATAATGGCGACACATTTGCCGTTAGTACGCTGAAGGTTCAGCGTCGAGGGGCTTGCTATGCGCTTGACCACCAAAGGCCGTTACGCCGTTACCGCCATGCTCGATTTGGCGTTGCATACCCATAACGGCCCGACTAGCCTAAGCGATATCTCCCAGCGCCAAGAGATATCGCTCTCCTATTTAGAGCAGCTGTTTGCTCGCCTGCGCCGTGCAGGCTTGGTCAATAGCGTGCGCGGCCCAGGCGGCGGCTATTTGCTTTCTCAGCCTGCAGACGCAATAAGCGTGTCAAAGGTGATCGACGCAGTGAATGAAAGCGTTGATGCTACACGCTGCCAAGGCCTTTCCGACTGCCAACAGGGCGACACCTGCCTGACGCATCATTTATGGTGCGAGCTCTCTTTGCAGATTCGCCACTTCCTGGACGATATGACGCTTGCACAACTGATGCTCCGCCCTGATGTCATAAGAATTGCATCACGGCAAAAACAGCGTGCTGAAGCGGGCATTCTCGCTTCTTCGCCTTGAGCTGATTTACATAAGCCCTCTCACACACGAATGTACCGATAAACCGCCGGACGTTAACGATGACCACTCCCTCGCTGCCGATCTACCTGGATTACGCCGCTACCACACCGGTTGATGTACGCGCGGCGGAGGTGATGCAGCGCTACTTAACGGTTGACCAGCTGTTTGCTAACCCCGCCTCGCGCAGCCATATGTTGGGCTGGCAGGCGGAACAGGTGATTGAACAGGCACGCCGCCAAGTGGCCGATGTCATTGGCGCAGATCCTAGAGAGATCGTGTGGACCAGCGGGGCTACCGAGGCGGACAATTTAGCGCTCATGGGCTTTATGCGCGCTAACCGTGAGCGGGGCATGCATATGGTGACCTCTACGATTGAGCATAAAGCTATCGTGGATACCGCCCATGCGCTGGAAAAAGAGGGCTTTGACGTCACTTGGCTCACGCCCGGACGCGACGGCTGCATTCAGCCTGAGCAACTACGCACGGCGATGCGCGACGACACGGTGCTGGTCTCGCTAATGGCGGTTCACAACGAGCTAGGCAGTATCAATGATATTGCGGCCTTGGCAGAGGTCGCCCATGCGTTTGGTGCAGCGTTCCACACCGATGCTGCTCAGGCGGTTGGACGTATTCCTTTAGACGTGGTGGCCCAGCAAATTGACCTGATGTCGCTTTCAGCACACAAAACCTATGGCCCCAAAGGCGTAGGAGCACTGTACGTGAAGCGCCACCCGGATATTCGCGTCGAGGCGCTGATTCACGGCGGCGGCCATGAACGCGGCATGCGCTCCGGCACCCTGCCGACGCATCAAATTGCTGGCATGGGTGAAGCTTTTGCCGTCATGCAGCAGGAACATGAAACCGACAACGCCCATATCAAGCAGTTACAGCAACGCTTTTTGCAAGGGCTTGAAGGCGTCGAAGGTATTTTTGCCAATACCCCGTTGGATCGCGATTTTAAGCGCGTTGTCCCTAATATTCTTAACCTCGCGTTTGAGGGTGTAGACGGCGAGTCGCTGCTGATGGCGCTGCGCGACGTGGCGGTCTCGACCGGTTCGGCGTGCAATTCAGCAAGCGTCGACCCCTCCTACGTATTGCTCGGCATTGGCACGCCGCGCTCGCTTGCGCTCTCATCGCTGCGCTTTAGCTTTGGCCGTTTTACCACCGAAGCCGATATTGATCATGCGTTAACGCTCATACGCCACGCGGTGAACGGCTTACGTTCACCGCCACGCAATTCTTAAGGGAGGATGCCTTATGGCAACACTCAATATTACCCCGGCTGCCGCACAACAGATCCGTCACGTACTTGATGAGCGAGGCCAAGGGCTTGGCCTGCGGGTCTCGGTTAAGCCAAGCGGCTGCTCAGGCTTCAGCTACGTGCTTGATTTTGCAGACACCGTCAGCGACGACGAAGTACATTTTGAAGCCCATGGTGCCAGCGTTTATGTGGCTCCCGATGCGGTCGAGATGCTCAACGGCAGTGAAGTGGATTACGTCAGCGAAGGACTCAATCGCTTTTTCCGCTTCAACAACCCCAATGTGAAAGATGAATGCGGCTGCGGCGAGAGCTTTACCGTTTAAGCTTGATGCTTTCAGGTTTCATCACCGGTATTCATACCCCGGCTTAAGCGCTATAATCGCGCCCTTGAAGAGTCGCGACTAGGCAGCCGGGGTATTCGCTGCCAGAAGCGCTCTAACTGAATTATTTTCTGAGCCGCCACGGCTTTCTGTGGCGGCAGTTTTTGCTTAACCCCTTTTTAAGGAGACCATTTCACATGGCTACTGAACGCACTCTTTCTATTATCAAGCCTGATGCTGTTGCCAAGAATGCTATTGGTGAGATCATTGCTCGTTTTGAAAAAGCTGGCCTCAACGTTGTTGCCGCCAAAATGGTTCATCTTTCTGAAGAGAAAGCGGGCGGCTTCTACGCAGAACACAAAGAGCGTCCGTTCTTTAAAGACCTGGTTGGCTTCATGACCTCTGGCCCGGTGGTAGTTCAAGTGCTGGAAGGTGAAGGCGCCATCGCCAAAAACCGCGATCTAATGGGCGCTACTAACCCGAAAGAAGCGGCTCCTGGCACTATTCGCGCAGATTTTGCGGAAACAATCGACGCGAACGCTGTCCATGGTTCTGATTCTCCGGAAAGCGCTGAGCGCGAAATTAATTACTTCTTTGGCAACGACGAAATCTGCCCGCGCTAAGCCTATACGTTAGCGCCGCGCCGTCTCAACTTTCGTTGCCGGCCATTTTGCGGGGGTTAAGCCCCCGCCCCTTTCTTGAACGCTGACCGCCATGACCACCACTGTAGCCCAACATACGCCCGCCCCCCTTTCAGACGCCGCCAGTACGCCTGTCGTAAAAGCGACGCCTGAACGCCAAAACCTGCTTGGTATGTCACGCGAGCAGATGGAAGCCTTCTTTTTATCAATCGGTGAAAAGAAGTTTCGTGCCGCCCAACTGATGAAGTGGATTCACCAGGAAGGCAGCGATGATTTTGCTGCGATGACGAATCTCTCCAAACCTTTACGTGAAAAACTGGCACGGGTGGCTGAAATTCGTGGCCCGGCGGTCATCTACGAAGGTACTTCCAGCGACGGCACGCGCAAATGGGTGCTGGAAGTGGAAGATGGCAGTTACGTAGAAACAGTATTGATCCCAGCAGAGAATGGCAAGCGCCGCACGCTATGCGTCTCTTCTCAGGTCGGCTGCTCGCTGGACTGCAGTTTCTGCTCCACCGGCAAGCAGGGTTTTCAGCGCAACTTAACCGCTGCTGAAATTATTGGTCAAGTATGGGTTGCTCAGCGAAGCGTTGGCCCGCGCCGCGACACGGCCAACCGTCCTGTGACTAACGTCGTCATGATGGGTATGGGCGAACCTCTGCTCAACTTCGACAACGTTGTACCGGCCATGAAGCTGATGCTTGATGATAACGGCTACGGCCTGTCCAAACGTCGTGTAACCCTATCGACTTCTGGCGTCGTGCCGATGATCGACAAGCTGGGCGATGAGATGGACGTCAGTTTGGCGATTTCGCTGCACGCGTCTACTGATGAGTTGCGCAATACGCTGGTACCCATTAACCGCAAATATAATATTCGCGCTTTGCTGGATGCCTGCCACCGCTACTTATCTAAATGCCCGGTTAATCGTCAAATCACCATTGAGTACACGTTGATCAAAGACATTAATGATCAACAGGAGCACGCCGAGCAGTTAGCCGCATTACTGAAAGAGCTGCCGTGCAAGATAAATTTGATACCGTTTAACCCGTTCCCTAATTCCGGGTATGAAAAGCCGTCTCGTAACCAAGTCATGCGTTTCCAGCAGTGGCTCTACGATTTAGGCTACACAGCGACCGTTAGAACCACACGCGGCGAGGATATTGATGCTGCCTGTGGTCAATTGGTGGGTCGTGTTAAAGACCGCACCAAACGCAGCGCACGTTACATCCAGTCTGTACAGCTTGATGCCGACTAAGGTGGGAGATAGAAAACAGGGCTTATCTTGACTTACGCCTAGCACGGCGCTTTGATGGACACGGTTTTCATTTAGCATCTGGTTAGCAGTTGGACGTTCACCACAAGAGGATTTACATGATCGCTCACCGCAGGCGTCAACACCCAACTCGGGTGCCCATGCTTACCGTACTTATCGGTAGCCTGTGGCTAGCCGGCTGTGCCTCTTCCAACACGTTCACACCGCAAGCGAATCCAGCGGCAGCCGACGCCTATACCCAGCTTGGCGTTGCCTACTTGGAGCGCGACAACTTACCCCGTGCGTTAAACGCATTGGATCGGGCAATTGAAATTGCGCCACGACATGCAGAGGCGCTTCAAGCACTGGCGCTGGTTTACCAACAGCAGGGCGAATATGCGCTTGCTAATGATTATTTTCAGCAGGCGGTTACCGCTGAGCCTGATTTTACTCGCGCACGTAATAATTACGCCGCGTTTTTATATGGGCGGGGGCAGTATGACGCCGCCTGTGAACAGTTAGAAATCGCATCTCAGGATGCCCAATATGCCAATCGTGCCCAGCTATTTGCTAATTTAGGGCAGTGCTATGTGGCATTGGAAGAATTTGATAAAGCGCGCGCTCGATTGCAGCGTGCGCAGAGTATTGATCCGCGTAATGCACGCGGCTATTTAATGTTAGCTGAACTCGAATATTCGCAGGGCAACTACCCTCAGGCCTGGGCACCACTGCAAAACTATTTACAGCTCGCAGAGCCCGACCGAGCAGCGTTGGAGATGGCGGTTGATATCGCCCATGCTCGCGGCGACCATAGCATGGCCGCTGAATACCAACGCCAGCTCGGCACTAACTGACTGATTGCCGCCCTGATCACCGCTTATTTAATGAAGGATGCTCAGCCATGAGCGATACACAGTCACAAGAAAACGTTATTAACAGCACTAGCGACACTGTCCACGCTAGCACCTCCCCCGGCGAGCTTTTGTTGCGCCAACGTGAACAGCTTGGCGTTCCGCTTGCCGATGCTGCCCGGGCACTTAACCTGCGACCCGCGGTCATTGGTGGGCTTGAGCGGGATGATTACCAAGAAATTCCGGTTGCAGCTTATCGTCGCGGCTACCTGCGCGCTTACGCAAAATATCTCGGCATGGATGACCATCTTGTACTCGAGGCTTATCAAGCCCGCAATGGCACGATCGACACCGAGCGCAAAGTTACGCCCGTTTCGACAGCTAGCAGACCTCCGTCAAAAATTGGCGCCTGGCTGTTTAAGCTAGTCACGTTACTGGTTATTGTCGGGCTGATTGCGGTTACCGTTATGTGGTGGCAAAGCCGTGGCGGTAACGAGCCGCCTGGTTTTAGCTCTTCCCCCACGGAAGAGACCACGCCCCCACCTGCACTGCCTGCCAATGATGAGCCTGCAGCAGGCGCTGACGATTCCCCGAGCCCAGGCTTTACCAGTGGCGGCGAAAATACAGCGCTGATTAGCGATGCCGTTAACATCTCACCTACGCCGACGACTTCTGAAGAGCCGATGACAGGCGAAGATGGTACTGACTTAGCGTCAGCGCCAGACTCACCTGCGCCGACCGATACCGCGGACGAGCCGCAAACAGCCGCAGTGGAAGATGAAACCACCACTAGCGACGACGCTGAGCAATCCGTTAACGTCAATACGCTTGAGCTCACCTTCAACGAGCAGTCGTGGACTGAAATTTTTGATGCCACCAATCAGCGCGTCTTTGTTGGTCTGCAAACCCCCGGCACTACCACTACTGTTGAAGGCGAACCTCCGTTTCGCCTAACGGTAGGTAATGCCACTGGCGTTGAGTTGCGCTACCAGGGCGAGGAAGTTGATCTTCCCGCCCGTGCTGGTGCCAATAACGTTGCCCGATTCACCCTGGGAGAGTGACCCGCCTTATGCACGCACCTTCTCCGATTAAACGCCGCCTTTCTCGCCAAATTCACGTTGGCAAAGTGGCGGTTGGCGGTGATGCGCCTATCTCCGTTCAAAGCATGACCAATACCAATACCTTGGATGTGGCAGCGACCGTTGCTCAAATCCAGCAGTTGGAAAAAGCCGGTGCGGATATTGTGCGCGTTTCAGTGCCCGATATGGACGCCGCTGAAACCTTTGGTCAAATCAAAAAGCTAGTGGATGTACCGCTCGTCGCCGATATCCATTTTGATTACAAAATCGCCCTGCGTGTTGCGGAGCTAGGTGTCGACTGCCTGCGTATTAATCCAGGCAACATCGGTCGTGAAGACCGTGTACGCGCCGTTGTTAGCGCGGCCCGTGATCACGGCATTCCCATTCGTATTGGTGTCAACGCAGGTTCATTAGAAAAAGACCTGCAGAAGAAATATGGCGAGCCAACGCCAGCGGCGCTGGTGGAGTCTGCCATGCGCCATATTGATTACCTAGAACGTCTCGACTTCGCCGAATTCAAAGTCAGTGTGAAAGCCTCTGATGTGTTTATGGCTGTCGCGGCTTATCGCGACCTTGCAACACGCATTGAGCAGCCGCTTCACCTGGGCATTACCGAAGCAGGCGGGCTACGTTCGGGCACCGTGAAATCATCGATTGGCCTTGGCATGCTGCTGATGGATGGCATTGGTGACACCATTCGCGTTTCACTCGCGGCAGACCCGGTGGAAGAGATTAAAGTTGGCTTCGACATGCTCAGAAGCCTTAAGCTGCGCTCCAAAGGCATTAACTTTATTGCTTGCCCCAGTTGTTCGCGCCAGAACTTTGACGTCATTAGCACCATGAACCAGCTCGAAGAGCGTCTTGAAGATGTCATGACGCCCTTGAACGTCTCGGTAATCGGTTGCGTTGTGAACGGCCCAGGCGAAGCCAAAGAGACCGACATAGGCCTGACAGGGGGTAGTCCTGCCAACTTGGTGTATATCGATGGCAAGCCGGCTAGCAAGCTACGCAATGACCATTTGGTGGACGATCTAGAAAAGTTGATTCGTGACAAAGTACGCGAAAAACAGCAGCAGCAAGACGACATGATTGCCCGAAGCGTTTAAGCGCTGGGGCTAACTGCCAGCGTGCGTATCTAACCTACGCAGGCAGATAAGGAGTTTTCATTGAGCAAGTCCGCCGTTAAAAAGATTCAAGCCATTCGTGGTATGAACGACCTATTACCCAGTGACAGCCCGCGCTGGCAGTTCTTTGAAACCAAAGTACGTCACCTTATGTTGCGTTATGGCTTCAACGAAATTCGTACGCCTATCGTTGAGCAAACCGCACTGTTTGCGCGCTCTATCGGTGAAGTCACTGATATCGTCGAAAAAGAGATGTACACCTTCGATGATCGCAACAGCGAAAGTTTAACCCTGCGCCCAGAAGGCACCGCCAGCTGTGTGCGTGCAGCCATGGAGCACGGGCTGCTGTATAACCAAACCCAGCGGTTGTGGTATCAGGGCCCGATGTTTCGCTACGAGCGTCCACAAAAAGGCCGCTACCGCCAGTTCCATCAAATTGGCGTTGAGACGTTTGGTTTTGATGGCCCGGATATCGACGCCGAAGTGATTTTGCTGTCGGCCCGCTTATGGCAAGAGCTAGGGCTGATGGAGCATGTCACCCTGGAGCTTAACTCCTTGGGTTCATCTGAGGCGCGTGCCGCTTATCGAGACACGCTGGTGGCCTATTTTGAGCAGCACCGAGATGTGCTGGATGAAGACTCGAAGCGCCGTTTGACCAGCAATCCGCTGCGCATTCTGGATTCTAAAAACCCGGCCATGGCCGAGATGCTCGACGCCGCGCCGCAGTTAATGGATCACTTGGATACAGAATCACGCGAACACTTTGAGCAGCTCACCAAGATGCTTGAAGCGGCGGGCATTCCCTACGTGATTAACCCACGCTTGGTGCGCGGGCTCGATTACTACTGCCGCACAGTGTTCGAGTGGACCACCACTGCACTCGGCAGCCAGGGAACCGTTTGTGCGGGCGGACGCTACGACGGTCTTGTGGAACAGCTGGGCGGCAAACCTACGCCAGCGGTTGGTTTTGCCATGGGTATCGAACGGCTGATTCTGCTGCTTGACACGTTGAATTTAATCCCTGACGACGCCCTTGGCGGCTGTGATGTCTATCTGCTGGCCATGGATGATAACGCTACTATTGCGGCGATCACGCTAGCTGAGCAGCTGCGTAGCGAATTGCCGACCCTGCGCCTGCAGCTTCATTGCGGTGGAGGCAGCTTCAAAAGCCGGATCAAAAAAGCCGACAAAAGCGGCGCATTGATGGCTATTCTGCTCGGTGAAGATGAAATGTCTGAGCAGGCAGCTACGCTCAAGTTTCTACGCGACGATCGCGAGCAGCAGCGTGTGCCCTTTGCAATCCTGGGCCAAACGCTAGGCGAGCTACTGGCTGCTGACACTTAATGCCCAGCAGGCAACAGGCCTGCTGGTGTATACCGACTCGACATAGATCCATTTGAAACATAGATCCATTTGAAACATAGACCCATTTGAAACATAGACCCATTTGAATAGGAGACCGCCCGTGGCGGAGCTGAGAAGCGACGAAGAGCAGCTAGACGCAGTCAAGCGCTGGTGGAAAGAAAATGGAATTTCATTGGTGGCAGGCGCAGTCATTGCTGCTGCGGGTGTGTTCGGCTGGCATGCCTGGCAGAACTACCAGCAAGGCCAATCAGAAGCCGCGTCTATGCGCTACCAACAGCTGGTCAATATGACCACGGGCAGCGACCTTGCCGAGGATGAGCTAGTCAGCGCACGCAACATGGTCAGCGAACTTAACGATGAACATGGTAATACGCTGTATGCCGAGCTCGCCCTGCTGCTTGATGCGCGTCTCGCCGTTCAGCAAGGTGATTTAGAGGGTGCAAAAGCATCGCTTGAAAGTGCTGCTGACAACTCTTCACGTCGTTACGTACAGAGCCTTGCCTGGCTCAGGTTAGCGCGAATTGAGCTTGCTGAAGGCAATGCCGACCAAGCACTCGCGCTGTTAGATGAACCGATTACAGATGCACTAGCCGCCCAGCGTGAAGATGTGCGTGGCGATGCTTTCGCCGCCCAAGGCGACACCGAGGCGGCCCGCGATGCATGGCAAAATGCCCTGCAACTGGCACAAACCCATAATCAGCCGCTTTACGGCGTGCAGTTCAAGCTTGACGATCTCGGCGCTGAGGAGGCGACACAATGACGGGTATTTCAAAACAGCTAATGCGGGCAAGCTTAGGCGCGCTGACCCTTGCGCTGCTGGTCGGTTGTGCCAGTAAAGGCGAGCCGGCTTTTACCCCTAAAGAGTTGCGCAGCTTCAGCGAGACCTCCTCGTTGGACACACAGTGGCGGCGCAATGTCGGCGCTGGCTTAGGCCGCGCCCGCTACCCTATTGCTCCCGCTCGCGAAGGTGATAGCGTATTTGCTGCCGACGCTGAAGGCGTGGTGATGGCAATGAATGCTGATAGTGGCGCGGTTGAGTGGCAAATCAATCTCGACACCCCCATTTCCAGCGCATTGAATGCCATCGCTGGCCAGGTCTACCTGGGCACCCGTAACGGCGAAGTGATTGCACTTGATCAGCGTGATGGCAGCGAAAGCTGGCGCGCGCGGGTATCCAGTGAAGTGCTGGCCGCCCCACAGGCGAATCAGCAACTGTTAGTGGTACAGAGTATTGATGGTCAAATCACCGCCCTGGATCGTGCTAGCGGTGCCGAGCGCTGGGTGTATACCAGCTCGCAACCGGCGCTGACACTACGCGGCACGGGCACCCCCATGGTCATTGATCAGGTTAGCTTTGTTGGACTGGCCAATGGTCGGTTAGCGACGCTGGATAACCGCAGCGGGCAACCGCTATGGGATATGCAAGTTGCCACGCCACGCGGGCGTAGCGAAGTTGCCCGCTTGGTTGATCTTTCTGGCCAGCCAATCATCAGTCCCGATGGCCGCCTGTTTGTGACCAGTTATAACGGCCGTGTTGTCGCGCTGGAAGCCACCCAAGGTGATCTCCTTTGGGAAGCGAACATCTCTAGCCGCCATACGCCTATTCTGGTCGGTAATTTACTGTTTGTGGTCACCGACAACAGCCACATAGTTGCATTAGACGCTGACAGTGGCCGTGAGATTTGGCGTAATAATGATCTTGAAGATCGCTGGTTAACGTCACCTGCCTTTGCCGATGGTCGCTTAGTATTCGGTGACTTTGAAGGCTATCTTCACCTGATTGACGCTCGCGAAGGCGATATTGTCGGACGCACACGCGTGCACGGTTCGGGCATCAGCGTACGCCCGGTCACTGAAGGCGGCACCATTCATGTTCAGGCCAACAATGGTCGCCTGGAAACCCTGGAAGTAACTCCATGACACCCGTCATTGCTTTAGTCGGTCGCCCTAATGTGGGTAAATCGACGCTGTTTAACCGCCTAACGCGCTCGCGTGATGCACTAGTGGCCGATTTCCCTGGCCTCACCCGCGACCGCAAGTACGGCAATGGCATGCTGGGCGACAAGGTGTATACGGTGATCGACACCGGCGGCATCAGCGGTGACGAAGAGGGTATTGACGCCGCTATGGCGGAGCAATCCCTCGCTGCCATTGATGAAGCCGATATTGTGCTGTTTATGGTCGACGCTCGCGCCGGCCTTATCGCCGCAGATCAGGCGATTGCCAACCACCTGCGGGTGAATCAGAAAAAAACCTGGCTGGTGGTGAATAAAACCGACGGGCTGGAAGAACACTCAGCGATGGGCGACTTCTGGTCGCTGGGCCTAGGTGATCCTTGGCCCATCGCAGCCGCTCACGGGCGCAATGTTTCGACCCTAATGGACGTCGTGCTAGCTCCCTTTCCCGAGCGCGATGCCAGCATTCCTGCGGACACCGGCAGCAAAGGCGTTCGTATTGGTGTGGTTGGGCGTCCTAACGTGGGCAAATCAACGCTGGTCAATCGCCTGCTGGGTGAAGAGCGTGTGGTGGTATTTGATGAAGCGGGCACTACCCGTGACTCCATTGAGATCCCCTTTGAGCGCCGCGGCAAGCCCTACGTACTGATTGACACCGCCGGTATTCGGCGGCGCAAAAATGTCCGCGAAATTACCGAAAAATTCTCTATTATCAAGACCCTTGATGCGATCAAAGAGTCCCATGTGGTGATCATGGTCCTTGATGGTTCCAGCGGTTTGGTCGAGCAGGATATGCACCTTCTTGATTATATATTAACCTCAGGCCGCGCCCTGGTACTGGCGGTGAATAAATGGGACGGCCTGGAGAGTGAAGCTAAGGACAAAATGCGCACCGAGATCAAGCGCCGCCTGGGCTTTGCTGATTACGCCGAGCTGCATTTTATCTCCGCACTACATGGTACGGCGGTGGGTGACCTTTACCCCTCTATTGACCGTGCCTTTGACGCCGCCAACGCTCACTGGTCGACTAACCGTCTAACTACCCTACTTCAGGATGCGGTCAGCCAAAACCCGCCGCCGATGGTACATGGTCGTCGGATTAAGCTGCGCATGGCTCACCAGGGCGGCAGTAACCCGCCAATTATTGTTGTTCACGGAAACCAAACCGAGTCACTGCCAGAAGCGTACCGTCGTTATTTGACCAATACCTTCCGCAAGGTATTAAAGGTCCGTGGCACGCCGATTCGCTTTGAGTTCCGATCAGGTAGCAATCCGTTCGATACCATGGCCGGGGCCAGTGATAAAGAGAAGGCTAAAAAACGCGAGCTTAACCGTACCAAAGAAGCGCGTAAAAGCCGTCGTTAATTGTTGTCTTGCTCCTTTTGCCCTTCTTAGGGGGATTGTATGCGTTTAATTGCTCGTCGTTGGCGGTGGCTCACCCTATTTGGCTTTGCTAGCTTGCTTACCGGCTGTCTCGCCCTGCCACAAACTGGTCTGTTTGCGTTTCGCTTAGCAGTTACTTCACTGGGCGTTGAGGATGTCCGCATTGGCCCTTACAGCATTAATGCCGGGCTGGACACCAGTGACTTAACCAGCCTGATTGCCTCCAGCCTGGGCGCGGGCAGTTTGCCAGTGCAGGCTACCATTGCGATGGGGCTTGGCCTGCCTGCTGGTATGCCCCCAGTGGAAATGTCAGGCTTTCGCTGGATGCTCGACATGCCGGGCGTTGACCCTGTTCAGGGCGAGTATGAGCAGGACGTCACGCTGACCTCTGGCGACGATGCTAATTTACGCCTACCGGTCGCCTTTGATGTCATGGCGACCGACTCTCAACGTATGGCGCCTATGGTAGAGCTTGCCCGTCAGCTAGCCTCTCAGGGCGAGCTACCTGCCGGTAGCCAGTTGGCGATCACCCCAGGCGACCTACGTGGCTTGGGTATGCGCCTTCCTGCTGGGCTGTTGACACCGACTATCCGTCTAAACGTGGGTGCCGACGGACAGTTAGTACCACAGGGTTAATTACCCCTCTTCCTAAGCGTTTTTCCCCAAGCGTTTGCGGCCTAACCATTGGGCCGCAAACGCTTAAACAAATAAACTACATGATTTAATAAACCACTCGTCTAATAAGTGCATTAAACGGTTGCTCAGTTCAGCATCCATACTCATCCTCTAGGTGGGTTATGATAGAAAGGATTGAATTACTGTTATCAGTGGTTATCTTGTAAGCAAGTAACCCATTCGTCGATAAGGAAACCGTCCCATGCGCTGGCTTCGCCCTTTTGCTATTACCGCTTTGTGTGCGTCTATCGCCGCTTGTACCACCTCTCCCACAGGACGTTCGCAGCTATTGCTACTCTCGGATGGCGAACTCAACGAGATGGGGCGGCAAGCATTTTCTCAATACCAGCAAGACCTGCCTTCTGCCGGGCAAGCCAGCCAACGCTATGTACAGTGTATTGCTGACGCTATCGTTGCGGAGCTTCCTGCACAGCAGCAACAGCTAGACTGGCAAATCCGCGTATTTCAATCGGAACAGCCCAACGCCTTTGCGCTACCCGGCGGCTACATGGGCGTAAATACCGGCATGCTTGATATTGCTACCAGCCAAGACCAACTAGCTTCCGTTATTGGTCACGAAATTGGTCACGTATTGGCCAACCACGCCAATGAACGCGCCTCTACCCAAAGCGCTACATCGCTCGGCTTATCGGTTGTTTCCAGCGCCTCCGGCATGCAGGGTGCGGGTGGTCAGCAACTGATGGGCGTACTGGGTATGGGGGCTCAATACGGTATTGTGTTGCCTTTCTCTCGTGCGCATGAAAGCGAAGCCGACGTCATTGGTCTGGATCTAATGGCACAAGCGGGTTTTGATCCACGTGAGAGCGTCACGCTTTGGGAAAATATGCAGGCGGTATCCGGCGGCGGCGCCCCCCCAGAGTGGATGTCGACTCACCCAGGCCAAGGGCAGCGTATCCAAGGTTTGCAAGCCAATATGGATCAAGCCCTCGCTCGTTATGAGCAAGCCCGAAGCGGTGGTCGTACACCTAACTGCCCACGCCCTTAATGGCTCTTTTGAGGTTTAAATGATTAAGCTAGGCTTACTGATGTTGGTACTTCCCGTATGCATATTAATGGGCATCTATTTCTGGGAGCTAAGCGACATACGTGAATGCCAGCTAGACGGCGGGCATTGGGACTATATTGAGAGTACCTGCTCGGATACCCCCCAGCCATTTGTCTCCTGGCTGGAGCGCTACCCCTTACTGGTGAATGGTGGGATGCTGCTCTCGGTAGTGGGAATGGTGATGTGCATGGTGGGGCTGTACGTAAAACGTAGGTAAGCATTACGGCAGCCTTTCAACAACACCGCCTGCGGGCTTAGGCGCAAACAGGCGGTGTGTTAAGCCATAAAATGGTCTGGTAGCCAGCCTTATGCGGTCACTTCCTGCATCATCAGAGTACGTGCTACCTGAAGCAACTGCTGGTCCTGCCAACGGTTTGCTACTAGCTGCACGCCCACGGGCATACCTGCGGTACCGTCGCTGAGCGGAAGATTGAGACACGGTACGCCGAGCAGGGTCCAGGCACGATTATAAAGCGGGTCGCCGGTGGGCTCGCCCACAGGGGCCACACCGGGGGCACTGGCTGCAAGAATCACATCAACCTCACTCTCAAACACTCGACTCAATGCCTGCTGCTGAGTATCAGCAGCACGTTTTGACTGTAGATAACCCATGTAGCTGATCGCTTTACCCTCTTCGATAAGCTCGACCAGTTTGGGGCCCATCTTATCGGCGAAGCGTGCGTACTCGCTGGCCAGACTCTGAGCAGCCTCATAGGCCAATATCACTTTCTGATGCTCAACCAGCGCCTCATATTGCTCATCCAGGGCCAGCGGTACCAGCTTGGCGCCAGCCTGTTCAAAGCGCGCTTGAGCATGGGCAAGGGCCTGCTCAACATCGGCATCAAGTGGTATATTTCCGGGTAGGCTGTGAACCCCCACCCGCACGCCAGCAAGGCTCTCCAGAGGTGTGATAATCGGCGCCCGCGTCAGCGCAGAGAAGGTGGTGCAAATATCCTCAATATGCCGCGCGAACCAGCCCAGGGTATCCAATGAAGACGCGAAAGACTTCACGCCATCAGCACTCACTGTATTAAAGGTCGGCTTAAAGCCAAAAACCCCGCAATAACTCGCCGGGCGTATTATGCTACCCGCCGTTTGTGTTCCGAAGGCAAGCGGCACCATGCCAGCCGCCACCGCCGCTGCGGAACCGCTGGAAGAGCCGCCAGGTGTACGTGATGTGTCATGAGGGTTACGGGTTTTACCGGGCGTGAAGTAGGCAAACTCGGTAGAAACCGTCTTCCCCATAATCAATGCGCCCTGCTCTTTTAGCAGTGTCACTAGGGCAGCATCGACCACCGACCCTGCGGAGTGAAGGTAACCACGGGTACCCCAGCGGGTTGGCAGGTCAACGGTATCGATAATGTCTTTAATGCCGACCGGCACTCCGTAGAGAGGACGTTTGGCAAGGCGAGCATCCGGTATGGCAGGCTCTGACGCCAGAGCTTCCCAGGCCTGTACTTCAGGCTCACGCTGATCGATACGCGCCGCGCAGGCGTGCCACCAGTCAAGAGGCTCGGCCTGCCCATCCGCTAGGGCGATTTGATAGGCATCAATGGTCATCGTTGAATCATGGTTCACATTACGTCTCCACTTAAGCGCAGCGGCCAAATGAACCGCTCAGACAATCAATTTCAGGCCAACCAGCAGCATCAATAGCGCAAACAGACGTCTGAGCAGCCGCGGTGACAAGTGATGAGCGAGCCTGACGCCGTATCTAGCGCATGGCACGCTGAATAGTGCGATACCTGCAAAGGCGGGCCAATAAAGATACCCCGTACTGTAGGAAGGCAGAGCCGCCTGACCGTAACCGGTCATCATAAAAGTAACGGCACCCACTAGGGCAATCGGCAGTCCACAGGCCGCTGACGTGCCAATGGCCTGAGCCAAATGGGCTCCGCTGCGCGCTAGCCAGGGCACACTAAGCACCCCACCACCAACGCCAAACAGCGCCGAAAAGGTACCGATAAACGTTCCTGCCGCGAACATCGCTGGGTGGCCAGCGGGGCTCTGGCCTGGGGTAGGCGGTTTAGCGAGCAACATGCGTAGCGCCAACAACAGCATAAACACGCCAAAGTAGCGCTCCAGCAGATCGGCACGTAGCTGGCCTGCAATAACCCCGCCGAGCACCGCACCGAGCATCAGCCCTGGCAACATGCGTTTTAATAGCTCAACCACCACGGCCCCTTGCTTCCAGTGCCCAAGCGCTGAGGAGGCACCCGTTACCGTAATAATCGCCAGCGACGTGCCAATGGCCAAATGAATGACTACCGCAGAATCGATGCCCTGCTGATTGAAAGCCACCATCAGCGCGGGCACGATGACCACTCCTCCACCAATCCCAAACAAACCGGCGATGACGCCAGCCACGCTGCCCACCAAGCAGAAAAAAAGTAGCGCTGACAGCATGCAGGACTTGCTCCAATAACAGTGCCGGGTAGGGTTGCTACCCCACCCGAGCATTAAGCTGCTGATAAATTTATTCAACAACCTCGCTAGCAAAAGAGGTGTCTACAATATCGTCATAGTACATCTCGCCCATACACACTGCCTCCTGACTTACAGGCAAGCAGTATGAAGGCTGACGTTTAAATTAAAGGGATGAGTAGCTAAGTAATGGCCTCATCATAAAGATAACAAGCAACCGTATGCTCCTTGGCAATCAGCCGCCGCTGAGGAGAGGGCTGTTGAGGAAAACTCACCGTGAGCTGAGTATCCTCATGCCTTACATTTGCCGCTTGTGCAAAGGCAGGGTGTTTGGCAGTTAATATCGCTAGTAATTCACGCTCCGCTTGGTCTACATCCCGTCCTTCCACAGACAATTGTACGTTGGTCTCCTGCACCTTCGGATCACCCAGCCATTGAATAGTTTTTCCAGCAATACGCCACTCACTCATCGCCGTGGCAACATCACGCCCTTCCCAGCCACAGTGTGGCATCGCCTTGGGGCATCGGGTGTGAAAGTGGCAGCCATTAGGCGGCTCAACGGCGCTGGGGATTTCCCCGGCACTTTCCAGCGGTGGCTTAATCACCGTGGGGTTGGGTTCAGGGCTCGCGTCCAGCAGCAACTGGGTATAAGGGTGCTTACGCTCGCGTATCACCTGTTCCGTGGGCCCTACCTCAACGATTTCGCCCAAGTACATAATCGCTGTACGGTCAGCCACGTAGCGGATCGTAGGCAAGTCGTGACTCACGTAGACAAACGAAATGCCAAGCTCATTGCGGAATCGATGCATTAGATTTAGCACCCCCGCACGAATCGACACATCAAGCATGGAGACCGGCTCATCGGCAATAATGATGCGCGGTTCCAGCACAATCGCCCGGGCAATCGCGACACGCTGACGCTGCCCGCCCGACAGCTCATGGGGAAAACGATCACGATAGAGCTCGGCGGGTTTTAATCCCGCCCGTTCGAGCGCTTGCACTACTTGCTGCTCCAGCGCCTCGCCCTCTGCCAGGCGATGAATAATCAGCGGCTCACCGACAATATCGAAGATGGTAAAGCGTGGGTTTAGCGTTTGGTAAGGGTCTTGAAAGATCATCTGCGCGCTGCGTCGAAAGGCCTTTAGCTCAGCGCCTTTCAGTTGCGCGATATTGTTCCCTTCAAAGCGTATTTCCCCTTCAGTGACATCTTGCAGGCGCACCAACATCTCGCCCGTGGTGGTTTTACCCGACCCCGACTCGCCCGCTAAGCCCAGGATCTCACCTTCACGAAGATCAAAATTGATGCCGTCGACGGCGTGTACCTTACGGTCTTGATGGCGCCCTCGCAGCCCATCCATAAAACCTTGTTCAACCGGGAAGTGCTTTTTCAACCCGGCGACTTCCAACAACGTGGCAGCGTCAATGGCGACCGGATGAAGATTACCCGCCCCTTGCACCGGCTCGTTCAAACGCTCCCCAACCACTGCCCAGGTATCATTAAGCGCCGCCTGAACGCGGAAGGTGTCGGCTTTCTCGGGATAGTGGCAGGCCGCCTGGCGATCATCACCTACGTCTTGCAGCGTAGGGACTTCTTGTTGGCAGCGAGAGGTGGCAAATGGACAGCGCTCGGCGAAACGGCAGCCCGGGGGAGGATTCAGCAGGTCAGGCGGACTACCGGGAATCGAAATCAGCTCACGCTGGGCGCCTTCCAAGGTAGGAAAGGCATTGGTTAAGCCCATGGTGTAAGGGTGGAACGGCGTACCAAACACCTCGCGTACCGGGCCCGTTTCCATGATGTGGCCGCCATACATCACCGCTACCCGGTCACAGGTTTGCACCACTACGGAAATATCGTGGGTAATAAATAGCAACCCCATGCCCCGCTCACGGCGCAGCTTGGAAAGCCGTGCCAAGATTTGCGCCTGGGTGACCACATCCAGTGCGGTGGTGGGCTCATCGGCAACGATCAGCTTGGGGTCTAACGCCAGCGCCATGGCAATCACCGCACGCTGTTTCATGCCGCCGCTCATCTCATGCGGGTAAGCCGTTAACCGACCAGGGTCAATGCCCACCGAGCGAAACAGCTCTTCGGCATGAGCCCACGCCGCTTTCTTATCGATACTAATATGAGCATTCATCGCCTCCAGGATCTGGTCGCCCACGGTATAGACCGGGTCTAACGCATTCATGGCGGCTTGGGATATCCAGGCAATCTCTTTCCAGCGCACTTTACGCATCGACTCCGCGTCAAGCTCAATAAGATTGCGACCATCAAACTGAATACGACCTCGGGGCACTTCGCCATTGGGTGGCAGTAAACGCAGCATGGCTTTTGCCGCAGTGGTCTTGCCACAGCCCGACTCACCCACCAGCCCCAACGCTTCACCAGGTCGAAGGTTGAAGCTAATGCCATCCACCGCTTTGACCGGCCCGGCTCCTGTCCGGTAATGAATGGCTAAATCATCGACGGTTAACAAATGTTCATGACTCATCGGCGGGCCCTCAAGCGTGGATTGGCAACTAGCTCAAGTGAGCGCGAAATAAAGAACACCGACAGCACGGTAATCATGATGAACAGCCCTGGCGGCAGGTTCCACCACCAGGCATCACGCCATGCGCCTGACAAGCGAGCATTGTGCAGAATGCCGCCCCAGGAGATTGACTGCGGTGGCCCCAAGCCCAAAAACGACAAGGTGGCTTCGGCGATAATAGAAACGCCGACAATGATGGCCAGCTCCAGAAACACCAGTGGCATCACATTGGGAAAGATGTGCAGATACATAATGCGCAGATCCGAAGCACCTGCGACGCGGGCGGCTTTTACAAATGGTCGTTCGCGCAAACTCAGCACCTGGGAGCGAATCAATCGCGCCACCGTTCGCCATGTGAGCAGGGAAACGGCCAGTATCACGATAAACAGGCTCGGCTCGAAGAGCAGTACCAGAATAAGGGCAAACGGCTCAAACGGGATGCCGTACATCACATCCACCGTGCGCATCAACACCGTCTCGGTGCGACCACGGAAGTAACCGGCAATCAGCCCTACATTGGCACCAATCAGCACCACCAGCACCGCGCCTAAAAAGCCCACTAACAGCGCTATGCGCGAACCATGCACATTCTGGCTAAATAGATCACGACCTAAGTGGTCGGTGCCAAACCAGTGCTCCCGTGAGGGCGGTGCCAGGCGGTTCACAAAACGGTCAGAGCCGATGGCGTAGTAGCTATCATCGGTCACCATCATGGCACGCAGATGGCGCTCTTCGTCAGTAGCAGCTAACGCCCAATCATCGCCCTGGCGCTCTAAAATGATCCCGCTACGCCCTACCGCAAAGGCCTCGCCCTCTTCGGTTATCCAGCCCGCGCGCATGGCGCGGGAGTCTGGCGAAGTGGCGGCGACCCAGTCACTGTCGATGGCTTCACGGGTGAGCAAGGTACCCCGTTCACCGACGATTAAGCCCGCGCCATTAGTGGCTAAATGAATGTGGTTAAGGCCGCGGTTGGTCGGTAAACGCTCACGTAGTACATCGCCCTCTGGAGTGAGACGCAAAACGAGCCCACGTTCACCTACCACCCAAACACTTTCATCCGCATCAACGGCGGCAGCATTGAGCGTTACTCCTCGATCCACCGGACTTTCCAGCACCTCAATATCGAGAACATCGTCCTGCCAAGTGAGTTGCCAGAGCGTTTCTGACTCGCCGACGACCATCGCCACATCAGGATTGCTCCAGGCAACGCCCAGTAAGTTAACCGCTGTTGGTGTCTCGATGGTATTCCACTGCTGGTCGCGCCAAAGCGCTATTGCCCCATTTGCTCCAACGGCCAGGGCATCGCCTTGAGCATTAATCGCCACTGCATTAAGTGTTTCTGTAAGGGTATTTTCCTGGGGTGTCCATTCGCCCTGTTCAAACCGCCAGACCACCCCTTGGTTACCGACCGCCATACCCACGCCGTTAAAGTAGTGGGCGTCATTTAGCGTGAGCTCGCCTAAGGCGGGTGCCAGTTCCCAGCGCACTTGTCCGCCATCCACATGGCGCACCATCAATGAGCCCTCTTCGCGCTCATTGACCGCCAGCGGCACATGGGTTGAGAGAAAAGGCGCAAACAGCGCCATGGCAATGATCGAGAGCAGCACCACCAGGCCGATTAAGGCTAAACGGTCACCCCGAATAGCGCGCAAGGGCTCCTGTAGCCCTTTGAATATTTTTGACATGATCATTTGAAGCTCACCCGCGGATCTAACAAGGTGTAAAGAACGTCAACCAGCAGGTTGAGCGTAATCACGAACGCCGCCATCACCAGAAAACTGGCCTGAGCAAGGGGGAAATCAGAAGTCCGTACCGAGTTGAGAATCTCGCGCCCAAGCCCTGGCCAGGAAAACACAACTTCCACAACGACTTGCCCACCTGCGGCCAAGCCAATAGTGACTGCAAGCTGTGTGACCACCGGCAGCAAGGCGTTACGCGCCGCGTGGGCGTAAAGAATCCGTCGTTCAGGTAAGCCCTTGGCGCGGGCCATTTCGATGAAGTCTTCACCATACACTTCCAGCATGGTGTTACGCATGATAAGCAGCGGCGAGCCAAGGTAATAGAGGGCCACAATAAGGGCAGGAAGGATTAAATGATGGAGAAAATCGAGGGTAAATATCTTGTCGAAGAAACCACTCGCATCATAAGGCAGCGTGCGCATACCACTGGTAGGTAGCCAACCCAGCCCAATGCTAAATACCAATATGGCGATCATGCCGGTCCAGAACATCGGCGCTGAACGAAACATTAAACCGACAAAAATACCGCTAGTGTCCGCACGACTACCGCGCCGCCAAGAGAGCCAGGCTCCCAGTGGGGCGCCAACGGCATAGGCCAGCACAATGGCAGGCAGCATTAAAATCATCGTGTTGCCAAGGCGTTCCCAGATGATATCCGCCACCGGCGCACGGTAGTGGAACGAATAGCCAAAATCGCCCTGCAGCACATTGCCCAGATAAATAAAGTATTGCATCCAGATGGGCCGATCCAGGCCAAAACTGGCACGAATACGCTCACGCTCCTCGGGGTTTAAGCCTTCGGTGATCAGCGCTGCTGTGGGGTCGGGAAGACCTAAACGAAACAGAAAAAACAGCAAGGTGGCGATAATAAACAGCGCCATGACGCCGTGGATCACACGGCGAATCAGGTAGCTTCTGCGTGATGACATGAGAGCTTCTCTTGAAAGGTATCAGGCCGTCGCCAAAACAAGTAAAAGTACAGAACAAGTAGGCGGACGGCCTGTTGCTAAGCTAGTAACGACTGCTGTTATTGAACGTGTTTAGCGCACAATGCGGCCGTCGCTATCCCAGGAGTAGCCGGCTTCTTCAAGTTCAGCGCGTGCAGCCTCCATGTCAAAATCAAAGCGCTCGACAAAAGACTCATGCCAGAAGGTATTCACGGGGGCAATAATGCTAGAACCCACTTCACCACGGCCATCAAGTAGTACATTCACCATGCGCTCGCGATCCGTTGCCATGGTGAGCGCCCGGCGTACAGCTCGGTCATCAAACGGCTCTCGCAGGGTGTTATAGGTCATGTGGAAGTAACCAAAGTCAGGCACGTTGACGACGGTTAAGTGCTCTTCGCCCTCTGCTAAGCTGATCTGACCCGGCTCCATACGCCAAGCTGTTACATCAATTTGGCCTGTTTGCAAACCGGTATAGACCCCTTCCATATCGGCATAAATAATAAACTCAACGCCATCTATATCGATTTCATCTGCATGGAAGTGATCTTCAAACTTACTGATCGCCATAAATTCACCGCGATCAAAACGCTCATACTTAAATGGTCCGGAACCAATGGTGGGAGTATCCGAAGGCGATAGCGACGAGGCATCTTCGATTTCAGACCAAATGTGTTCGGGCAGAATGGGAATTTGTGACAGCGAAATACTGGCAAACGAAGCGGAAGGCTCTTTCAGGTGAAAATGAACGGTAAGCTCATCGATCTGCTCAGCGTTATCCAGCACCGACAGGTAGCTACTGAAATAACCGTACTGCTGATCCAAATAGTAATTATAGGTAAAGGCGACATCTTCAGCGGTGACGGCTTCGCCATCATGGAAGGTCATGCCATCACGGAGCGTTATGGCAATGGTGGTATCGTCGACTTGATCAACCGACTCAGCGGCCCAGGGCAGTGGCTCAACATCCGCGGAAAGACGCACTAACCTGTCATAGTAGAGACGCATCCACTTCCAACCCCACACCGAGGTTGAAGAGAGTGGGTTCAGGTTATCCGGTTCTTGAGGGCCACCAATTCGCAGTGTTTTACGTTCACCCTCGGCGACGGCTTCCATGGGGCCCCACTCACTATAGAGCCCTTCACCGGCCATGGGATTGAAACCGCCAAACGCCTCATGATTAAAGGCCACGACTTCGTCACGATGAAAGAGCACAACAACCGGGATATCAGATTTATATAGTTCCTGCATTTGCATCACGATCTGCTGGCGCTCGTCTAAATCAAACTCCTGGGATTGCGCATCAAACAGTTCATCGAAATCGCTATTTGCATAACCGCCAGGGTTATTCCCCCCCAGGTAGGCTTCTCGAGAATCGAGCGTACTTAAAAAGAACTGGGGATCTAACCGGTCTGTGCGCCCACTCCAACCAAGAATGGTGACGTCAAAATCCTGCTGGTCGTAAAAGCGCTCTAGTGCCGTACTGAATTCAGTGGGTGCGACGTTCACATCAAAGCCAAGCTCCCGCCAACGTTCCGCCACAATAAAGGCTGCTTCATAGCGGATTGGGTCGTAGGATTCAGTAGTGGTGGTTAAGGTGATTGAGGGAAGCGGCTCTTGGGCCGCAGCAGAGAGGGGAATGGAGGCAAGCCCCACGCTTGCCATCGCTAACCACAGTTTCTTTGCAACAAGACCTTTAGCAGTACGGTTTTTTCTTCGGTAGATCATGGCCATTCCCTCTCTGCTGTATTGAGTTTTATATAAGCGCAGGATGAGTACTTACCTACTTAACTCAGACAACTTAGAGGGAGCGTTTCAACGCTGTCAAACGCTTACTTCAACGCTAAATGCCATCAAATTCCAGCGAATGGCGCAGCATTTCACGTACCGGTGCCGTCTCTGGTCGCACATTACGCCATAGAAAAAACGACTCAGCCGCTTGTTCTACCAACATGCCTAAGCCATCGAGAAGCTTCGCACCGCGCGGGCCTGCCCACTGTAAAAACACCGTTGGCTCTGACCCATACATCATGTCGTAAGCCCAAGCATTGGCGGCAAAGAGTTCATCTGGCAGAGGTGGCAAGTCGCCCGAAAGACTGGCACTGGTGCCATTAATGACCACATCAAACACGCCACTGACGGTTTCAAAACCACCGCCCTGGATATTTCCCAGATCAGCAAAATCGCTGGCCAACTGCTCGGCTTTGGCGGCGGTGCGGTTCACCACGACGACCTCACTGGGCTGTTCGGCAAGAAGCGGTTCCAGGATTCCCCTTACGGCGCCACCGGCCCCTACCACTAAAACTCGCTTTCCAGTCAACGCAACGCGGTGATAGGCCAAGTCACGCACCAGGCCTACACCATCAGTATTATCGCCATAGGTGCGACCATTGCCGCCGACAATGAGCGTATTTACTGCCCCTGCCCTACGGGCACGATGGCTCAATGTATCGCACAGCGCGAAAGCCTCACCTTTGAACGGCACGGTCACATTCGCCCCACGCCCACCGGCATCTACAAACGCATGCCACGCGCCAGCAAAGCCATCTAGTGGTGCTTCCTGGGCAGTATACTCAATGGTTTGCTGCACTTGATGGGCAAATTCCGCTTGAATGAGCGGTGACTTGGAGTGTTTGATTGGATTGCCAAACACACAGTAGCGATCGGTCATGATGGCTCTCCTTTATTTTCAGAAACCGTTTTAGAAAATGGTTCAGAGGAAGTTTTAGAAAACGGTTCAGCAGACTTTTTAGCAGCCGCTTCAGAAAATTCACCCAGCCAGTCGCGAGCATGTAGAAAATCATTTAAGCGCGCTTCAGCGCTGCCTGGCTCTGGTTCAAAGGCATATTCCCAGCGTGCTAATGGCGGCATCGACATCAAAATCGATTCGGTGCGTCCGCCGCTCTGCAGGCCAAACAGGGTGCCGCGGTCCCATACCAGATTAAACTCCACGTAGCGACCACGGCGGTAAAGCTGAAAATCACGCTCTCGCTCGCTCCAGGCATCATGCTTACGGCGCTCAACAATCGGCAGGTAGGCTTCTAAAAAACTATCACCTACCGCCCGCTGAACGGCAAAGCAGTCGGCAAATTCGCCCTCGTTTAAGTCATCGAAAAACAGCCCACCCACGCCGCGGGTTTCATCGCGGTGCTTAAGGTAGAAGTACTCATCGCACCAGCTTTTATAGCGCGCGTAAACCTCCTCTCCAAAGGGGTCGCAGGCGGCTTTTGCCACTTTATGCCAGTGCACTACATCTTCCATGACGGGATAAAACGGCGTTAAGTCAAAGCCGCCGCCAAACCACCATACCGGCGGCTCACCGACTTTCTCAGCAATAAAGAAGCGCACGTTGCCGTGGCTGGTGGGGACATGGGGATTTTCAGGGTGCAGCACCCAAGAAACGCCCACCGCATGAAAGCTACGCCCGGTCAATTCAGGACGTGCAGCGGTGGCGGAAGGCGGCAGTTGCGTGCCATAAACGTGGGAGAAGTTGACGCCCCCCTTTTCAAATACGTTGCCATTGGTCATTACTCGCGAACGACCGCCGCCGCCCTCTTCACGCTCCCAGCTATCTTCTTTGAACTGAGCTGCTCCGTCAGCTTGCGCCAATCCAGCGCAGAGGCGTTCCTGCAGATCGAGAAGGTAGTGTTTAACGTCATCAAGGTGCTCGTGGGCCACGGTAACTCCTGAGGGGGCATGAGTGAGTAGTGATGGATGAATCGTGAATCAAAAGGGTCAATAGGGAGTGGCGAGTCGTCAATTAAAGCCCAGTGTTAAGAGCGCATGACTTTGCCAGTGGCTAAATCTCTAATGGTGCTGGGCTTGGCATTACCGCCTAACTCGCCTTTCACCACGTAAGCGACCTCATCAGCGAAGATTGACATGATTTCAGTGGCGCTCATGGCGGGTGGTTCGCCCGCACGGTTGGCCGAGGTGGATACCAACGGCCCGCCAAACGCCTCGCAAAGAGCTTTCATTACAGGGTGGGCGGTTACCCTCAGCGCGACTCGCTCATGGGCGCCCCGCACCAACCCATGGCTACGGCCGTTATCAGGCACTAACCAGGTATTGGGCCCCGGCCAACTTGCTGCCAAAGGGGCGTGCATCGCTAAAGGCAGTTGGCTTAACCAGGGTTGAAACTGCTGAATACTGGCAGCGACCAAGATCACGCCCTTGGCAGGGTCGCGCTCTTTCATACGCATTAGGTGGGCTAATGCTTGGTCATTTTCAGGGTCGCAGCTAAGCCCCCATACCGCTTCAGTGGGGCAAGCAATCACCCCCCCACCACGCAGCGCATCAATCGCAGGGGCTAGATCGGCAGCTAAACTCATTGTCTCTCCTCACCGGCAGGGCGAATATGTCCGCATCCTATCATGGCCGCGGCAGCCGTACCCAGCCTCCCGCCTGCTGGGTAACCCAACCATCTAATTCAAGCATCAGTAAGCGCTGCTGGCAGTCACTCACTGATACGCCGGTGGTCTGCACCAGCAGATCAATCGGCGTCGGTGTTGCTGACAATGTGTTCAGTAACGTATCGGGCAGTGGCTCGGGTGGAGTTTGAACCGTTGGAGACACAACATTGCGTTCAGTGCTGCTAAGACCACTATCGGGTGCAATAAACTCACCTGCCCAGTGCCCCAGGTCGGCGATGATATCGTCGGCGCTACACACCAGATGCGCAGCCCCCTGGCGCAGCAGTGCCAGGCAGCCGCGAGCCTGCACGTTATGCAGTGAACCGGGCAGCACAAACAGCTCACGATTTTGCTCTAAGGTGAGCCGTGCGCTAACCAGCGAGCCGCTTTTTTCAGTCGCCTCGACCACCAGTGTGCCAAGAGATAGACCAGTCACAATTCTATTGCGGCGTGGAAAAAACGCGGGTCGGGCCACGGTTCCAGGCGGATGTTCCGATAACAGCAGCCCGCCAGGCTGTCGGCTGAGCTGTTCGTGCAGGTCACGGTGCGAAGCGGGATAAATCACATCCACGCCGCAGCCAAGCACGGCGATCGTGCTACCGCCAGCGCTTAACGCGGCCCGCTGTGCGACACCATCAACTCCCAAGGCCATGCCACTGACAATACACCAGCCCCGGCGCACCATTTCACGGGCAAAGCTTTGGGCATTGTGGGTGCCTTCCCCGGTAGGTTTTCGGGTTCCCACCATGGCAAGTTTAGGCCCTTCAAGCGCCTCAAGATCACCTTGTGCCCACAGCACCACGGGCGGGTCGGGTAGCTCATTTAACAGCGCAGGCCAAGCGGGGTGATCGCGATGCAGCACATGGCGTCCTGGCGCCTGCTGCTGCCAAGTCAGCGTCTCATTAACAGACTCCTGCAACGGACTCCGAGTAGGGTGTTCTAGCCATAGGCGCAATTCGTTGGCCGCACGACTAGGTAGTGCGGCCA
Organism: Halomonas sp. NPDC076908; assembly: GCF_050269715.1. Taxonomy (NCBI): domain Bacteria; kingdom Pseudomonadati; phylum Pseudomonadota; class Gammaproteobacteria; order Oceanospirillales; family Halomonadaceae; genus Halomonas; species Halomonas sp. NPDC076908. Next base: position 92,963 of record NZ_JBNNIW010000013.1, read on the forward strand.
ACCAACCTTCTGGCCACTGAGGCTGGCGAGCAATCAACTGCGCTATTCGCAACGCGCCCATACCGGGCAACGCATTGACCACCAGCCACTCCTTGGCGTCCATATCGCCTCCTGTTTAGCGTATTTTCTATCTGTTTTAATAGCCGTTTTAATAGACGTTTCAATAACAGCATCGTTAGTGAGCTGGCGAATGTACTTGGTCACCCATTTCCAGCACCCGCGATGCCTGCATTACCAATGCGTAACTGATGTGATCATAAGGCTTAAATACCATGACAATGCCCGCTTCAGTGCTGGGTAGCTGCACCAGCTCCTGAGTACGTGGGTCATTGATGAGCTCCCCTTGTTGATTGACCCGCAGCACATGACCTGCTTGTAAGCCATCCAGGGTACCAAGATCCAGGGTGACAATTTGGAAACGGCCAATAAAGCGCACACCGCCAGGTACAGCAATAATATGCCCCTCAACTGCATTTAACGGAGCACGTGGCATGAACTCACTGTTGAGCTCACGCTCCTCCAACGGCAGAATAATATCGTTAATACGCACTTCCTGATGAGAGCTCAGCACCTCAAGCTGGGCAATATCGCCTTCACTGCTGACATACCGGGCAACTCCCACGTTAATCAACTCTAAGCCAAGCGGCGTGCCATCCATCGCTTGATAAGCCTCAGACTGGCGATAAATCCCCACTTGGCCACGTTCGGGCACATCGCCCCGCACGTATAGCCGGTCCCCTGCACCGCTGATTAAGCGCCGATCATCACCAGCCACCACGTAGGCCAACTCCTGTAAATCCTCTGCGTCATCGACAACGCGATGCTCGCGTAGAAACGCCTGGGCTACCTCCATGGGGATCGGCGCGATGGCCTCACGATGCGGCAGGGTGCGCATCTGCGGCGAAAGCTTTACTACGTTTTGACCGCGCTCTAGCGCTAAGCAGGGCGTGCCTTGGCAGTCGCTTAGCACCAGCACATCGCCAGGGTAAATCAGATGCGGATTATTAATCTGGGGGTTATCCCGCCATAGCTGCGGCCACTGCCAAGGGGCATGTAAAAAGCGACCCGCAATTCCCCACAGAGTGTCTCCTGACACCACCTGATAACGTTCAGGTGCATCGCTACGCAGCCGCTCCCACGCGGTTGTATCAGTGCTTACCAGCATTACTGCACTCAGCAGCAAACCACTTAGAGCCCCCCGATAGGCGCGTAGCTTCGCTGCCATTTTGCTCTCCCTAATATGAAGCATAAGTGCCATTTTTATGCTGATGATTATGTGGCTAGTCTACCCTGCGCACATGCCCAGAAACGTTGACAGCATGATATAGTGACCCATCATAAAGTACCTAGGCAGCGCCCCTTAACGCTACCTAGCTTGACTTAATTTTCAGAATCAGCATAACGGTGATTGTAACGCCATGGCCAAACTTCCTATTCTTGAATTCCCCGATGAGCGCCTGCGCACCAAGGCAGCTGCGGTGGAAACCGTTGACGATGAGGTACGCAAGCTCGTCGACGATATGCTGGAGACCATGTACGACGCCCGTGGTATCGGTCTAGCCGCCACCCAGATCGATGTCCATCGCCGCGTTGTCGTCATGGATGTCAGCGACGATAACTCCCAGCCGCTGGTGCTCATCAATCCACGCTACACGCCGATTGGTGATGAAAAAGAGCCGCTTTCGGAAGGCTGCCTTTCGATCCCTGAGTATTACGCCGAAGTGCCGCGCTATCTTAAAGTGCAGCTCAACGCACTGGATCGTAATGGCGATGCCTACGAACTAGAGGCGGATGGTTTGCTGGCGCACTGTATTCAGCATGAGTATGACCATCTGGAAGGCGTGCTGTTTGTGGACTACTTGTCGCCGCTTAAGCGCAACCGCATTCTCAAGAAGATGCAGAAGCGCCATAAGCAGATCCAGGACGCCTAAGCCTTTTTCTAGTTGCTTTTTCTACTTACTTTACAGATACGCCAGGTAGCCATCTCTATATGTCACGATTGCGCGTTGTTTTTGCCGGCACGCCTGAATTCGCCGCTTCAAGTTTGGCCGCCCTGCTGGAGAGCCAGCACGAGGTGGCGGCGGTGTATACCCAGCCTGACCGTCCCGCTGGTCGCGGCCGCAAGCTAACGCCCAGCCCCGTCAAACAGTTGGCCATTGAGCACGCTTTACCAGTCTATCAGCCCCAGACGCTAAAAGAGTCGGCAGCTCAAGCCGAACTGGCCGCGCTTAATGCGGACATTATGGTCGTTGTGGCTTATGGACTGCTGCTTCCCCAAGCCGTGCTCGATACACCACGGCTGGGCTGCATTAACGTGCACGCCTCTCTGCTGCCCCGTTGGCGTGGCGCGGCGCCGATTCAGCGCGCCATTGAGGCGGGCGATAGCGTATCGGGTGTGACCATTATGCAGATGGATGCAGGCCTGGATACCGGCGCCATGCTTTCAGAGGTGCGCACGCCCATTACGCAGCGCACTACCGGCGGTGACTTGCACGACCGGCTGGCGATTCAAGGTGCTAATGCACTAATCAACGTGCTGGATACTCTCGCCGCAGGGTCCGTTGACGCTACCCCTCAGCCCGAAGAGGGCGTGACCTATGCCGCCAAGCTCAGTAAAGCAGAAGCCGAGCTTGATTTTGAACAACCGGCTCATCAGCTAGCCAGTAAGATTCGCGCTTTTAACCCTTGGCCAGTTGCCTGGTGCGCGCTAGGCGATGACCGTCTTCGATTGCTAATGGCCAGCGTAGAAGAGGGGCAACACCCTGCTTGCGTCCCTGGCACGCTACTAGACCACGGCGATGATCACCTACGGATTGCCTGCGGGAAAGAGGGCCGCGATGTTTTGTGCGTCACCAGCGCGCAGCTGCCGGGCGGAAAAGCCATGGCTGTGCGTGATCTACTTAATGCGCGCCACGCGCGCCTTGCCACCGGTACTCGCCTTGGTCAAACCGCGGCACAGGCCAGCGAAGGAAACACATGATGAGTCAAAAACGCCCCTCACAGAACGCGGGCAGTGGTCAAGAAGTACGCGCCGCTGCTGCGCGTGCGCTAGCGCCGGTACTTAGCGACCAAGGCTCACTAGCCGGGTTAGATGAGCACAGCGTGGTGGCCCGCGACCGCGGACTGCTCAAAGAGCTTTGCTTCGGTACCTGCCGTCGTTTACCGCGTCTTGAGGCCTTGGCGGGCGCACTACTGAAGCAGCCGTTTAAGAAGCGCGACAATGATGTTCAGGCGCTGTTGTTAGTCGGTATCTACCAACTGCTGTATATGCGTATTCCCGCCCACGCAGCGGTGGGCGAAACCGCCGGCGCTGCCCGTCTACTCGGCAAAGAGTGGGCTACGCGAGTGTTGAACGGCTGTTTACGCCGTCTGCAGCGCGAATCCGAAGCTCTCCAGGTCCAGGTTGATCGGGATGAGAGCGTGGCGCTAGAGCATCCTCCCTGGCTACTTAACGCACTGCGTCAGGCGTGGCCGGAACAGTGGCGCGATATTATTGAAGCCAACAACCACGCCGGTCCGATGACACTAAGGGTGAATCAGCGTTTCAACGACCGTGAAGCTTATTTGGGCATGCTCACCGAACAGGGGTTGAACGGCCAATTATGCCCCCATGCACCCGATGCGATTACACTGGAAACGCCCTGCGACGTGACCGCACTGCCTGGTTTTGAAGAGGGTCACGTTAGCGTTCAAGACGAGGCCGCTCAGCTATCGGCTGCGCTACTAGGCCCCGCGCTCGCACCACGCCCCGGCGCGCACGTCTTGGATGCTTGCTGTGCGCCTGGCGGTAAAACCGCTCATTTATTGGAGCAGTTTGATATCAACCTTACTGCTATCGATAGCGACAATCAGCGCTTGGCTAGGGTGGAGGACACCCTCAGCCGGTTAGGCATTGAGGCGACACTCCAGCACGCTGATGCGACCGTGCGCGACTGGTGGAGCGGCACGCCATTTGATGCCATTCTGCTGGATGCGCCTTGCTCCGGCACCGGGGTGATACGTCGCCATCCGGATATCAAAAAGCTGCGCCGCAAAGATGATATCCGTCCGCTTGCCAAGCTTCAGCGCCAGCTACTAGATAATCTCTGGCCAATGCTACGCGAAGGCGGCACCCTGCTCTACGCCACCTGCTCCGTACTGCCTGAAGAGAACAGTGAGCAGATTGAAGCATTTCTTGCCCGCACGCCGAACGCGCATGTCACCACGCCTAACGATGTGGCCTGGGGCATCGTCAGCGGCGCAGGGCGTCAATTGTTTCCAGCACAGAGCAGTCACGACGGCTTTTTTTATGCCAGACTAGAGAAGCGCACTGCCTAAACAGCACCTGATAGCGGGCAGTGAATTTTTGACCAAGGAAGGAGATATCATGAGTCATCACACCTACAAGCATGTAGAACTAACCGGATCTTCCGAGAAAGGTATTGAGGAAGCGGTTCAGAACGCACTAGCCAAAGCATCAGAAACGATTAAGCATATGCGCTGGTTGGAAGTGGTTGATACACGCGGCCACATTGAAGATGGCCAAGTGGCCCACTGGCAAGTGACTGTGAAAGTCGGCTTTACGCTAGAATAAGCCTCACCTGCTTTTCGGCGGCGGCTAGTTTACACTGGCCGCCGTCTTTATTGCAGCGCATTATAGAGGTCCTTGACGGCAACTATTGCCCCGTAAATGTCAGGTGCATCTCAAGACCCCTTAGGTCTTAACGACATTGCGCTGGCGCTTTTAATGGAACCGATGCTCAGCAATGAAAATCATCATTCTCGGCGCCGGCCAAGTCGGCGGCACGTTGGCAGAACACCTTGCCCGCGAAGAAAACGACATCACCGTCGTCGATACTGACGCCAAAAAACTACGCGACCTGCATACCAAACTCGATATCCGCACCGTTACCGGGGCGGGGTCTTATCCTATTGTGCTGCGCCAGGCTGGCTGCGAAGACGCCGATATGCTGATCGCCGTGACCAATAGCGATGAGATCAACATGATCGCTTGCCAAGTAGCCCATACGCTGTTTCGTACACCGACTAAAATTGCCCGAGTAAGGGCAACAGCGTACTTAACGCGCAAAGGGCTGTTCGCCCACGAAGCCATTCCCATCGATGTACTGATCAGCCCCGAGCAGGTGGTAACCGACCATGTGCGCCGCCTAATTGAGCATCCTGGTGCGCTGCAAGTACTGGAGTTTGCTGGCGGGTTGGTGCAGTTAGTGGCTGTCAAAGCGTTTTACGGTGGCCCGCTGGTGGGGCAGGACTTAGCCTTTCTTCGCCACCATATGCCCAACGTGGATACCCGCGTGGCCGCCATCTATCGCCGTAGCCGACCCATTATTCCCCGTGGAGACACGGTGATCGAAGCCGACGACGAGGTGTTTTTCCTCGCCGCACGACGGGATATTCGTGCGGTCATGAGCGAACTACGCCGAGTCGAGCGTGACTTCCGTCGGGTGGTGATTGCCGGGGGCGGCAATATTGGCGAGCGGCTGGCAGAGCATTTAGAGCATAGCCACCAGGTCAAAATCATTGAGCATAACCTGGAGCGCTGTACGACGCTCTCCGAGCGCTTGGATCGCACCGTGGTGCTCCACGGTAGCGCCACCAGCAAGCGGCTGCTGGAAGAAGAGAACATCGAAGAGTGCGATATCTTCTGCGCGCTGACCAACGACGACGAGGTCAATATTATGTCGTCGCTGCTCGCCAAGCGCCTAGGGGCGAAAAAAGTGCTCACGCTAATTAACAACGCCGCTTATGTCGATTTGGTGCAGGGCGGCGACATTGATATTGCTATTTCCCCCCAGCAGGCCACCATCGGCAGCCTACTCACCCACGTGCGCCGCGGTGACATCGTCAACGTCCACTCGCTGCGCCGGGGGGCCGCTGAAGCGATCGAAGCTATCGCCCATGGCGACAAGCAGTCGTCTAAAGTGGTAGGCCGTACGATTAGTGAAATCGACCTGCCCGAAGGCACCACCATTGGCGCGATTGTACGCGGCAAAGAGGTAATGATTGCCCATAGCAATGTGAAGGTGGAAAGCGGCGACCATGTGATTCTATTTGTGATCGACAAGCGCCGCATCCGCGATGTGGAACGCCTGTTCCAAGTCGGTTTATCGTTCTTTTGATAGCCCCCCGAACCACTGCCAACAGCAGCTAATGACAGGAGCATGCGACAACCATGAGTCTGCGGGTTATTTTGCGTATTTTGGGGCTGCTGCTGATGCTGTTCAGCCTAACCATGCTCCCCCCAACGCTGATCTCATTGTGGTTTCGTGACGGTGTATGGAGTGCGTTCATTAGCGGCATTGCCATTTCTGTTGCTACTGGCCTGCTGCTTTATCTACCCAATCGCCGTTCGCAAAAAGAGCTGCGCATCCGTGACGGTTTTATTATCGCCGTAATGTTCTGGACAGTACTGGCACTATTCGGCTCGTTACCCCTGATGCTGTTCGGCGAAGGTTCGCTGAGCGTCACCGATGCGGTATTCGAGTCGTTCTCTGGGTTAACCACCACCGGTGCCACCGTGATTACCGGCATCGACTTTTTACCTGAATCGGTTCTTTACTATCGCCAGCAGTTGCAGTGGCTGGGCGGTATGGGTATCGTCGTTTTAGCCGTTGCAATTTTGCCTACCCTGGGCGTTGGCGGTATGGCCTTGTACCGCACCGAAATCCCTGGGCCGCTGAAGGACTCCAAGCTTACCCCACGCATCACCGAAACTGCTAAAGCACTGTGGTACATCTATGCCACGCTCACCGTGGCCTGCATGATGGCCTACATGCTGGCGGGGATGAGTTGGTTCGATGCTTTAAGCCACAGTTTTTCAACCGTCGCCAATGGCGGTTTTTCTACTTACGATGCCAGCATCGGCTATTTTGATAGCGCAGCCATTGAGCTGATCTGTATCGCGTTCATGCTTATTTCAGCCGTCAGCTTTAGCCTTCACTTCATCGCTTGGCGTGAAAAAAGTCTACTGCACTATTTTCGTGACCCCGAAGCACGATTTTTGATGCTATTTCTGCTCTCGCTAGCCGTGATTACCGTGCTTTCTCTGTGGCTAACCAATACCTACGATACACTACGTGGCCTGCGGCACGGGGTTTTCCAAGTGGTGTCCGTAGCAACGACTGCTGGCTACAGTGTTGCCGATTTTTCTATGTGGCCTGGCGCCCTGCCCTTCCTGCTTTTTGTAGCGGCCTTCGTGGGTGGCTGTTCAGGCTCCACTGGCGGCGGCATGAAAGTGATCCGGATTATTTTGATCCTCAAGCAAGGCATGCGTGAAATCATGCGCCTGATTCACCCTAACGCGGTCATTGCGGTCAAAATAGGTAAAGTCAGCGTTCCTGATAGCATTGCCCAAGCAGTATGGGGATTCTTTTCCGTTTACGTACTACTGTTCTTTTTAATGTTAGTTGGGGTGATGGCCACTGGCGTTGATCAAGTAACCGCTTGGTCGACGGTCGGGTCTGCGCTCAACAACCTGGGCCCCGCCCTGGGAGAAGCCAGTACCAACTATGGCGAGATCCCCGATATGGCGAAATGGATTCTGGTAATGGCGATGCTACTTGGCCGCCTGGAAATTTTTACGGTACTGGTGCTGTTTACCCCTGCTTTCTGGCGACGCTAAACCATTCGCTCCAGAAGACATGCTCATCAGATCCACTTATTGACCGACTTGAGAGTTGTTAATGAATCACGAAGATACGTCTCACCAAGCAGCGTCCACCCCAGAAAAAGGGCCGCTGACGGCAACATCGACGCCACTACCGGCCACCAGCGGGCCGTTAAAAACGATGGCTATCGGTGATACCCGTTACACCCTGCTGGGCACCGCCCATGTATCAGCCGAAAGCGCTGACGACGTGCGCAAGCTGCTGGATACCGGCACTTTTGATGCGGTAGCGATAGAACTCTGCGACGCTCGTCATCACAGCATGTCCAACCCAGATGCCATGGGCGAACAGGATCTGTTTCAAGTCTTTAAAGAAGGCAAAGCGGGCATGGTTGCCGCGAGCCTAGCACTTGGCGCCTTCCAGCAGCGCATTGCCGATCAATCAGGCATTCAGCCCGGCGCCGAAATGCGCGCCGCTGTTGAAGAAGCGAGTCGCCTCGAATTGCCGCTGCTGCTGGTCGATCGCGATGTAGGAATAACGCTGAAACGTATCTACCGTAACGTGCCCTGGTGGCAGCGTTTCTCGCTGTTTTCAGGTCTGATCGGCAGCGTGCTTTCCCGCCAGGATGTCTCTAAAGAGGATATCGAAAAGCTCAAAGAAGGCGATATGCTGGAAGCCACTTTCAGTGAGTTTGCCGCCGAATCGGAAGCGCTCTATAACCCGCTGATTCGTGAGCGTGACCGTTATATGGCACTTCGTTTGGCAGAAGACGCGCCGCCGGGGCGCTATCAGCATGTGCTAGTCGTCATCGGGGCGGGCCACTTGAAAGGCACCAGCGAGCATCTTGAAACGCCGCTCCCCGCTGACCCGAAGGTTGAACGCGAATCGCTCGAAGCCTCCCCTCCGCCATCAAAGCTATGGAAAATGCTCCCTTGGCTGATTACCGCATTGGTGCTTACCGGCTTTGCGATTGGCTTTTCGCGCAATACTGACCTTGGCTGGCAGCTGGTGCTGGAGTGGTTTTTGATTAACGGTATTCTCTCCGGTGGCGCAACGATTATCGCCTTAGCGCACCCTGTGACCGTGATTGCGACTTTCTTTGCCGCCCCGTTGACCTCACTGAACCCGACCATCGGCGCGGGCTTTGTCGCAGCTGGGGTTGAGCTTTTCATGCGTAAACCTAAAGTGCGCGATTTTTCATCGCTGCGCCATGATGTCACCCAGCTAAAGGGGTGGTGGAAAAACCGCGTATCGCGCACGTTATTGGTGTTTATTCTTGCCACCGTAGGTTCTGCCATCGGCACCTGGGTCGCCGGGTTTAGAATCGCGGGCGCACTGTTTGGCGGTGGCGCTGGTTGAACACCATTAAACGCGCCCCCTGGCAAGCTGATGCGCTACTACTATTGGTAACACTGTTGGCCGCGGGGGGTTGGATTTCATCAAAAGAAGCATTGGCGGGCATGCCGCCGATGCTGTTTATCGGCACACGGTTTTTACTCGCTGGTTTGATTCTGATGGTGTTCGCATGGCCCGCGCTGCGCCGTATGCCTGCTCGCCGAGTGCGCCGCGGTGCTTTTGTCGGGCTGCTGTTTAGTGCTGCGATTGCTTGTTGGGTGCTAGGGCTTGAACACTCTACGCACCTTGGCGAGAGCGCCTTTATTCATAGCCTGGGCATTCTGTTAGTACCGATTGTGGCGAGGCTGCTGTTTGGAGATAGGCCGCCGTGCACTACGTGGATTGCCCTGCCGGTCGCGCTAATAGGGTTTGTTCTTCTATCGCTGAACGCAGGCTTTACCATAGAAGCCAGCCAACTCTTTATGGTCTGCTCCGCGCTCTGCTTTGCGGTACTGATCAACATTAATACCCGGGTGGTGCGTAACTTACCGCCACTACCGTTCGCCACGCTCCAACTACTTGTGGTCGGTACGGCTCTGACGCTGATCTCGCTGCTGACCGAGCGAGAAACGCCTAGCCTATCCCCTTCAATTGTAGGGTGGTTTTTGGCCAGTGCACTATTGGCGAGCTCACTGCGTTTTTACATACAGATTAAAGCACAAAGCATGACCACTCCCAGCCATGCCGCGGTTATCCTGATGCTTGAAGCTGTCTGGACCGCTCTGCTAGCGGGCTGGTGGTTTAGCGAAACCATGACCCTACTGCAACTTATCGGCTGCGGGCTGATATTTACCGCGCTACTTATCAACCGCTGGTATTGGGTGCGCAAAGTACTGCAGCGCTGGCTGCCCAGCTAATCTATACGTACTAATCTATACGTACTGATCTATACGTACTATACGCGTGCTAGTAGCCTCTGCATGGCCGCTGTTGGTGGATCGATTTTGTGATAGAAGCGGCTCGCCGAGTAGCTATCGTTAAACACCTCAAAGTAGTCATCCAATACATCCGCAGCATTTATATCTTCGCCCTGACGCAATAGCTCAATGGCCACTTCGACAGTACATAGATGCGCTTTGGACGCCGGCTTGCGTAGCCGGTACCGGGTCTCCCGCTCAGTGCGAAGTGGCAATATGGGCAGCTGATCAAGGTAGGCGCTTTTGCGAAATATTCGCCGTGCCTGACGCCAGGTGCCATCCAGAATGATAAAGACCGGAATCCGCTGCTCAGCCTTCGCCGTGTGAACCGCATCTATGTCCACCACACGATCGGCGTAGTCGGGCTGGTCATCAGGAAAAATCAAGAAGGGCGCATAGCGCGGGTCTTTTAGCAGTGCAACTAACTCTGCATCCGGCGCCACACGGTACCAGGTAAACACCCGCGTTGTGGTGATGACATCGCTGATCAAGCGACCGGTATTCGTCGGTTTAAAATGCTCCAACGGGTGCGTCAGCAACCATACTTGGGCGTGACTGTCCGCCTTCACTTTATAGGGACACAGACAGTTCATTGCCGGCAAATTGCAGCCTTCACAGCGGGTAACAAAGCTGCCGCGAGCCTTGAACTCACGTCTTGGCGGGCGAGGATGCTCAGTGGCTGAACCATCAATCGAGCGAACATTCACAGCGCTCTTGTCAACAGAGCCTTTATCACAAGAGCCATCAAAAGCAGACATCCGCGCTCCAGAAGAGGGGAACTAACAGTTAGAAGGGCGCAGAGTATAAATGAGCGCGCGATATTTTGCTGAATGTTTCCAACACCACCGTAAACCTAAAAAAAAAACAACGTTGACACCCAAAGCACAACGCCGCTAAAGTCTGGTCAACTATTAATTTAAAAAAGGTTTACACCCATGAGTCTGACTCGCGTGCCCTCCCAGCACCAAGGCTATCCGCAGCGCCACGACTGGACACTGGACGAGATCAGCGCACTGTTCGCCCTGCCGTTTAATGATTTGCTGTTTCATGCCCAGCAAGTGCACCGCGCCCACTTTGATGCTAATGCGGTTCAGGTCTCTACCCTGCTTTCGATCAAAACCGGCACCTGCCCGGAAGATTGCAAATATTGCCCTCAATCCGGCCACTACAATACCCAGCTAGAAAAAGAGAAGCTGCTGGAAATTGAGAAGGTCGTCGCACAAGCCAAGGCAGCCAAGGAAGCAGGCGCCAGCCGTTTTTGCATGGGTGCTGCCTGGCGCAGCCCTCGCGATAAGGATCTACTGCTGGTCGAAGAGATGGTTCGTCAGGTGAAATCGCTGGGTCTGGAAACCTGCATGACGCTGGGGATGATCGATGGCGAACAAGCCGGCCGACTCGCTATCGCAGGGCTGGATTATTACAACCATAACCTGGATACCTCGCCGGAGTACTACGGCGAAATCATAACCACCCGCACCTACAGCGACCGGCTGGACACGCTCTCCAACGTGCGCGATGCGGGCATGAAAGTCTGCTCTGGCGGCATTCTCGGCATGGGTGAAGATGCCCAAGATCGTAGCGCCCTGCTGCAACAGCTGGCCAAACTGTCACCACATCCAGAATCAGTACCGATCAATATGCTGGTAAAAGTGCCCGGCACGCCGCTGGAAAACGTTGAAGACCTAGACCCCATCGAGTTTATTCGTGCCATCGCGGTCGCTCGCATTATGATGCCCCAGAGCCACGTGCGGCTCTCCGCAGGCCGTGGGCAAATGAGTGAATCCACCCAGGCACTGGCGTTTTTAGCTGGCGCCAATTCAATCTTCTACGGTGATAAGCTACTGACCACCGGCAATCCCGAGGCAGATCGTGACCGTGCCCTTTTTGCCAAGCTGGGCCTGCATCCGGAAAAGCGCGAGACCTGCGAAAGCGAAGGTGCCCAAGCGGCACGCCTTGCCCAACAGGCACAGCAGCAGGTGCACGCCGAACGCGTTGCTGAGCTGGCGGTAGACGCCAGTGTCTGAAGCGTGGCAACAGCGTCTGGCCGACGCCCGCGCTCATCGTCAACAGACGGATCGCTGGCGCACTCGACAGGTAGCCAAAAGCAATACCCTCAACTTTGCAGGTAACGACTATCTGGGCATCGCTCAAGACCCGCGCGTTAGCGAGGCCCAGGCAGCGGGCGCTCGCCGATACGGTGCAGGTGCAGGCGCTTCGCATTTGGTCAGCGGTCATCTGGAAATTCACGACGCTCTGGAAGAAGCACTAGCGCGCTGGACGGGCCGCGAACGTGCGCTGCTGTTTTCTACCGGTTATATGGCCAATCTAGGCGTGCTGCAAGCGTTGGCAGATCGCCATACCGCTATTTTCCAAGACCGACTCAACCATGCATCGCTAATTGATGGCGCTGTGTTAAGCGGAGCCCGCTCGCGGCGCTTTCATCACCGGAATGCTATTGATCTGGCAAGCCTGCTAGCGCTCAGTGACTGCGCGCATAAGCTCGTGGTCAGCGATGGCGTTTTCAGTATGGATGGCGATATCGCCGACATCGCCACGCTTGTCGAGGTCAGTCAGCAGCACAGCGCCTGGCTAATGATCGATGATGCCCATGGCGTAGGCGTGCTAGGCGATAATGGCAGCGGCTGCGTGGGTAGCACCTGGAATAGCGCGGATGTACCGATTCTTGTCGGCACGTTAGGCAAAGCGTTAGGTACTGCTGGGGCGTTTGTTGCTGGCGATACCGAGTTAATCGATCACCTGATTCAGTTTTCACGCAGCTATATCTATACCACCGCCCAGCCTCCGGCCATCGCCGCCGCGACTTTAAAAGCGCTGGAGATTGTCCAGAGTGAGCCAGAACTCCGCGCTCAGCTAAACGCCAATATCGCTTATTTTCGCCGCCAAGCGACCCATTTAGGGCTACCGCTAAGCGCCTCACACACCCCCATTCAGCCGCTGATATTGGCCGATGAAGCACGCACCCTGCACTGGGCTGCACGGCTGCATCAGCACGGTGTCCATGTGGGAGCCATTCGCCCACCCACGGTACCCAAGGGTGAAGCAAGGCTGCGCATTACGCTGAGCGCACGCCATTCTCGCCACCAAATTGAGCGCTTATTGGGGGCGCTTGCCGCCTGTCAACGCGAGGAGGCAGCGTGCCCCGCCAACGCTTAGTGCTGCTCTCAGGCTGGGGCATTGATCAGCGTATTTGGCAGTCACTTGAGGGCTACTGGCCAAGCGCCATTGAGGCTCAGCCTATCGACTGGCCAGGCTATGGGGATACTCCCGCGCTACCCGCTAATGCCACCCTAGCGCAGTTGGCGGCATCCATGGCCGACGCCCTCCCCAGCGATGCCATCTGGGTAGGCTGGTCCTTGGGGGGGTTACTGGCCACTGCTTTGCTCAACCATCTACCCGCCCCTAAAGGGCTTATTCTGCTTGGGGCTGGCGCGACATTCTGCGCTGAAGACGGCGTCTCCCAGCGCGAGCTTGGCAGCTTCCAGCGCGCCTTTCGCCGTAACCCGAACGCTACCTGGCGACACTTTTTGCGCTGGCAGGCCCAGGGGGAACCCAATGCACGGCAGGCCTATCAGCGCCTTAATGAACTGCTGGGCGATTCACCCAGTGCTGACCCTGCAACGCTTACCCGGGGCCTTGAGTGGCTGGCAGAGCTCGATAATCGTCAGCACTTCGTCACGGCTGCCTGCCCGATCATTACGCTGATTGGTGAGCAGGATCCACTGATAAGCCCTGGCCAACGCAGGGCAGGGGAACGGTTAAGCGATGTTGGACACTGCCCTATGTTATCGCAGCCCCAAGCGTTAACCGCTGCGATTACCCACCATTCCACTAAGCTGACTAACGCCAGCGCGGAGGTGTTGTGACCGAGCAAACAGCGCTTACCCAACACCTTGCCGAAGATGTTGGCGAAGGGCCTGGCGAAGGGCTTAACAAAGAGATTTGCGAAGATAACTGGCAGGCACGTGTGGCCCACGCCTTTTCCAGAGCCGCCCCCCGCTACGATGCGCTAGCCACCGCACAGCGCCAGATAGGTGAAGGGCTATGGAACACACTGCCAGCATCTGCCACCCGCATTGTTGATATGGGATGCGGCACCGGCTACTGGACCCAGCGCCTGGCCGAACGCTACCCCGCGGCTCAACTGGCCGGCCTGGATATCGCCCCTGGCATGCTGGAACAGGCCCGCCAGCGCTACGGCGAAGGTATCCACTGGCAACAGGGCGATGCGGCAGCGCTGCCGTTTAGTGAATGCAGCGTTGATCTTGTATTTTCCAACTTGGCAGTGCAGTGGTGTCGCGATATTGGCGCTGTGATGAAGGCGATTTACCGCGTGCTTGAGCCAGGCGGCCACGCGCATATTACTACCTTACTGTCGGGCACTCTGGCAGAGATTGCCTTCGCCTGGCAGCGCCCCGAAGCGCTACTGCAAACGCCCAATCAAATAAGCGTTGCAGTGGCGATCGCTGAAAGCGGCTTAACCATCAACCGGCAAACCGCCAACGTTGAGCGCTACTACTACCCCGACTTGAACGCGGTAATGGCATCTATCAAAGGCGTCGGTGCCCAGCTCGCCAGACCGCAAGCTCATATTACCCGGCGAGATATCGCCGCTGCCAAGGCGCGCTATGAGCAGTTACGCCAACCGGAAGGCTTGCCAGTGAGTTACCACTGCCTAACGTTAACGCTGGAAAAACCCCAATGAGTGCATTTTTCATTACTGGCACCGACACCGATGTCGGTAAAACGCTAGTCACCAGCGGGTTACTCTATACCGCCCGCCAACAGCAGTTGAGCACGCTTGGCCTTAAGCCGGTAGCCTCTGGCAGCGAGCGAATCAATGGCCACCTGCGCAATCGCGATGCCCTCGCCCTTCAGCAGCAAAGCGTTCCGCCGGTCGCCTACGAACGGGTTAACCCCCTCACCTTCGAACCCGCTATTGCGCCCCACTTAGCCGCGTTAGAGGTAGGCCAACCGCTAAAAGCCAGCGCCATTGCTCACTTCCTGAGTGAAACGCTTCGCCAATCCCCACGCGACTTTACCTTGATAGAGGGTGCAGGCGGCTGGCGAGTCCCCTTAAACGACCAGGACGATTTTTGTGACGTGGCCATCGCCCTTGAGCTGCCGGTTATTTTGGTGGTTGGTTTAAAACTGGGCTGCTTAAATCACGCCCGCTTAACGGCGGAGGCCATTCGTGCCGATGGCTTACTGCTTGCCGGCTGGGCGGGCAGCGTGGTTGATCCGCTTTTTGCGGCGGATCCAGCTCGCTTTGATGCCAATATTGCTCATTTAAACGCCAAACTTGCGGCCCCTTGCTTGGGCATTATTCCCCACCTTGCCCACCCTGACGCCGCCACGGCGCACCGCTACTTATCACTGGAGTCGTTATGAGCACATCGGTTGGGCAACGCCACGTTTGGCATCCTTATGCCCACTTAAAAACCCATACGCCTGCACCCAAGGTCGTCGGCGGTGACGGTGTTCACTTTGTGCTTGAGAGCGGCGAACGGCTGCTGGATGCCACCTGTTCCTGGTGGTGCATGATTCATGGCTATGGGCACCCGCGCTTGGTGGCGGCCATTCGCGAACAGGCAGGGGAACTGTGCCATGTCATGCTGGGTGGCTTAACCCACGAACCCGCCGATCAATTAGCCCGCGAATTGGTGCGCATCACCCCCGCCGGACTGAATCACGTGTTCTACTCCGACAGTGGCTCAGTGGGCATGGAAGTCGCTATGAAAATGGCGCTGCAGTACCAGGTGCTTACCGGCCACCCTGAAAAAAGCCGCATGCTCTCATTGATGAAGGCCTACCACGGTGACACTACCGGCTGTATGGCGGTTTGCGACCCGGAAGAGGGGATGCATAGTCTGTTCGCCAGCCTGCTGCCTAAACATCACTTCGCTCCGGCGCCCACCGCCCCTTATGACGCTACGCCTGAGCAGGTTGCCCAGGATTTGGCTGGCCTGCGTGAGGTACTGGAACGCCACCACCACGAGATAGCCGCACTGCTGATGGAGCCGCTGCTACAGGCCGCCGGTGGACTCAATATGACCTCGCCCGCCTATCTAACCGGCGCACGCGAACTGTGCGATGAGTTTGGCGTACTGCTGATTTTTGACGAGGTGGCTACCGGCTTTGGCCGCACCGGCAAACTGTTTGCCGCCGACCACGCTGGCGTCACACCCGACATTATGGTGCTCTCCAAAGGCTTGACCGGCGGATACCTGGGCCACGCCGCGACACTTGCCACGGATCGTGTTTACGACGCCTTTATCGGCGATAGCCCCCATCACGCCTTTATGCACGGACCTACTTTTATGGGGAACCCGCTGGCCTGCCGTGTCGCGCTGGAAAGCCTGCGGGTCTTTGAGGAAGAGAGCTATCTCGGCAAGATTGATCAGTTAAATCACTTGCTGCGTCGGGAGTTAGTTGACGACGAGCAGCTACGCACGCACAGCAAGGTAGCCGATGTCCGCGTCCTCGGTGCTACGGCGGTCATTGAAGCCCACTCTGCTGAGGCGCTAAAAGGCGTGGGTAACTTCGCCCGCCAGCGTGGCGTATGGCTGCGACCCATTGGTCGCTGGCTGTATACCATGCCTGCCTACATCACCACGGAAGCGGAAATGACCAAGGTTACCGACGTCATGAAGGCGTGGTTTCTGGAACAGTAAAAAGCTTAGGGCAGCAGCAGATTACCCTGCTGCTTCCAGCGATTCACCAGGGCTGGCACGCCCTCACCAGCAGTGGTGTTGATCGCCAGCACACCCGCTGGGCTAAGCATATCCGCGTCCGGGTCGACCAGCGCACAGGGCGTATCGTAGTCAATGTAAGACAACAGCGATGCGGCGGGCATGACCGCCAGGGAAGTGCCCACCACCAGCAGAAAATCAGCCTGACTGACAAGCTCGCAGGCGTCTTCAAACAGCGGTACCGCCTCACCAAACCACACCACATCAGGACGCAGCTGGCTGCCCTTGTCGCATACACTACCCAATTCGATGCCGCCTTTAAGCAGCGGATAGCGCATGCGCTCATCGACTGATGAACGCGCTTTTAAGATTTCACCGTGTAAATGCAATACACTCCGCGACCCTGCACGCTCATGCAGGTCATCAATGTTCTGGGTAATGATACTGACGTGAAAGCCTTCTTGCTCAAGCGCTGCCAGCGCTTTATGAGCGGCATTGGGTTTGGCTTTACGGATCTGCTCGCGGCGCTGATTATAGAAATCCAACACCTGCTGTGGATTACGCTGCCATGCCTGGGGGGTCGCAACGTCCTCAACCGGATGGTTTTCCCACAGACCGTCGCTGGCACGAAAGGTTTTAATCCCGCTCTCGGCGCTAATCCCCGAGCCGGTAAACACCACCAAATGCGGGCTTGCTGCCATGATTACCTCGTTATCGATGCTTCATTGCACGCTAAATAGACCCCTAATATACCAACTGGCCGATGCTACCCGCAAAACGCTGCTTATTGCGGTAAGGGTAAACGTCGATGACGCGGCCATCGATGATCGCCTGCTGCAGTTCAAGCCAGTAATCCGGGTCGAAGAGCTCTGGGTGCTGATGCATGAATATATCGCGCAGTGTTTTATTGGCAAACATAAAGGGCCCGAACTCCTCGGGAAAGATATCGTTTGGCCCAATGGATAACGTATCGCCCCCCTGGAAATCATTGCCGTAGGACTTGGGAATGTGACGAAAACGACATTCGGTGAGATAGCAGACTTCATCGTAATCGTAAAAAATCACCCGGCCATGACGCGTCACGCCAAAGTTTTTTAACAACATGTCGCCAGGAAAAATATTCGCTGCAGCCATCTGCTTAATGGCATTACCGTAATCCTTAAGCACCATGACCGTCTCTGCGTCGCTACACTGCTCCAGATAGATATTTAGCGGGATCATCATCCGCTCGGTATAGCAGTGTTTAATAATCACCTTGTCGTCTTTCAACACCACGGTTGAGGGCGCCACTGCCAATAAGTGCTCCAGGCAATCCGGCGCAAAATGATCCTGACGAACAATAAAATTAGAGAATTCCTGAGTATCGGCCATACGCCCAACCCGGTCATGGCGCTTTACCAGGCGGTATTTTTCGCGCACCACCGCGTGGGTCACCTCTTTGGCTGGATCGAACTTATCTTTAATGATTTTAAAGACGGTGCGGAAACTGGGCAGCACAAACACCGCCATCACCATGCCACGCACGCCAGGGGCGATAATGAAGTGATCTTCACGCTTGGCTACCTGATGATTAAGCGCCCGAAAAAACGCGGTTTTACCATGCTTGAAAAAGCCGATTGAGGCGTAGAGCTCGCCTTCCGGCTTATGCGGCATTAGCTGCTGTAGGTAGTCAACAAACTCTCTAGGTACTGCCACCTCGACCTGAAAGTAGGCGCGGGTGAAGGAGAAGATAATCGAGACTTCATCGGTTTCGATCAGCACGGTATCCAGATGCAGACAAGGGTCGCCCCCTTGCTGGTCGCCAAACCCTTCGCCATGGAGTACCGGTAGCACTAGCGGCACCTGCTCGCCGCCGCCCAGGATGCGCCCGACTAGGTAAGCACCTTTATTGCGGTAGAAGACGCTATTGAGCAGCTCGATTTCAGTGTCATCGGCATTCAAAATAGTCGCTGGTAAGTGCTGCTGTAAAAACGTAGCGCCTAGCTGGGTATCGTGGCTGATATCCGCAAAGCGATTCTCCAATGGCGCATCCATCAGCGCCCACTTGAGCGCTGCCTGCCAGTCGCCGTTGACTCTATGTCTACGGCACAGCTCAATCCCCGAGCGGTGGGCAGCATCCTCCCGGGAGCTATACACAAACATCCAGTCGTTGCGGATATGGCGGTGGTGGAAAATGGCGCAGAACAGTGAGTTAAAGAAGGTTTCCGCCAGTTCAAAGTCGAGTCGATGGCTGATCAGCTCAGCGTAGTGGCTACGCGCTTCGCGCCAGCTCTCGCAGTGTGCAACCACGCCGGGGTCAAAGGTGCGCTTTAAGCGCCCCAGGGTGACATCGATTTTTTGCTGGTAGAGATTGATTCGCTCGGCAGATGCCTGCTGGGCGTCACGCCAGGCCGCATCACGAAAGCGACGACTGGCATCGGCAGTGATTTCTTTAAAACGCGCGCGGTACTCATCAAAACCATGCAGAATCGTCGTCGCTAAGCGGTACCCAGGGGAGTGTTTCACAGGCCAAACTCCAGATGATTTCCAACAGCTTCGTGCAACTGGAAACTACATACGAGACGACCTTGGTGGGGAACCCATGGAGTTTTAACTCGCGAGATCCATACGTTTGATCTGCAGGCAGAATGGGCCGGCGGTCCGATCAGCGATTAAGAATCCGATCTGGTAGATTTCACTTGGCGTTATCCCTGGGGCATCGCTCAGCACCGTTCCCCGGCGCACGGCCTCAAAAGCGCTCCAGGGAAAATGCAATGTCTCCCAGCTATTTTGCGCAGGGGTAAATCTCACTCGGTAAGCTGAAGCATCGCTAAGGGAGGTACTTTTTAGGCGCAGGTTGATAGGTGCGGCCATCACCCCGTCCGGTTAACGTTATGCCTTGTGCATCCGCAAGCGTTGCTTCAAAAGTGTCAGGCTCACGACGAACCGACGCAAAACCACCACCGTTTTCCAGCGACACCTCACCATGGAAACGCCCTTCGCCTCCTGTGACGCTAAAGCCACCCTGAGACACGCCGCCCATGACGCCATCATCAACGGAATACCAGCGCTGCTGTTCATAAGGATCATCAAAGGTCAGCGCCATACACACTTCTTACGCTCAGCTTAAAAATACAAGCCTCTGCACCTTGAGGCACAGAGGCTACGTTGACAAAACATTGTCAGCCTAGGCGATTCGCACTGCCAATTACAGCTTAGTCGCCGTTACTGGGGGAGCCACATGGAGATTATCCACATCTTCAGGTGTAGCAATTACCAGCGCAAACTCTTCTTCTGCGGTTTTCGCCACCAGATGATTTTTGCTGTAAAGAAAATAGTAAGCCGCACCGGCAATAAATAACACGATAGTGTAGTTAAATGCGCGGGGATCAAAAGCGTAAACCCCGGTGAGCGCTACTAACGCTAATACCAGCGCAATGGATGACGTTACGATGCCGCCTGGGGTCTTATAGGGCCGTGGCAAATCAGGCTGCTGTATGCGCAACATAATGTGGCTGAGCGCCATTAGTGCATAGGATATGGTCGCGCCGACCACAGCCATCCCCAACATTAGATCGCCTTCACCACTGAGAGAGACCAAGAAACCAAACACACCGGGCACGATCAGCGCCAAATAGGGCACCTTACGCCTGCTGGTGAGCGACAGTTGCTTAGGTAAGTAGCCCGCCCGGGAGAGCGCAAACACCAACCGGCTGTAACCATAGATAATTGAGAAAAAAGACGCAATCAGGCCAGCCAAGCCTAGCACGTTGACCACCGTTGCCAGGGTTGGATTACCCGCCGCATTCAGCGCGTCCACCAGCGGCACGCCACTTTGACCAATCATCTCAGCGCCCGCGGCACCGGCCAGTAGCACCACGACTAACAAGGCGGTAAACAGCAGAAAAAGCATGGCTGCGATAATGCCTTTGGGCATATCGCGAGCCGGATCTTTAGCTTCTTCTGCGGCCAGAGGTACGCCTTCCACCGCCAAGAATAGCCACATACCAAATGGCAGCGCCGCCCAAACCCCGTACCAGCCAAAGGGCATAAACGTACTCGCGCCAGCAGCATCGGTGGGCGCAATATCAAATAAATTAGCTGAGTCAAAGCTGCCTATTAGCGCCACCGCCGTGGCGAGAATGGCAAACACCGCCAGACCGCTAATCACCATCATGACTTTTAGCGCTTCCCCTACCCCCGCAAGGTGAATACCGATAAATACAGCGTAGAAAATCAGGTAAACCAACGGGCCATTAATTCCCAGCAGAGCTTCCACTGCGGCACCGATAAAAATCACAATCGCCGCTGGGGCCAAGGCGTATTCGATCAACACCGCAAGTCCCGTGAGGTAACCACCGGCAGGCCCCATGGCCTGGCGAGCGAAACTATAGCCACCACCCGCGGCAGGAATCGCCGCCGACATTTCCGCCAGAGAGAGCACCAGCGCTAGATACATCAGCGCCATTAAACAGGCAGCAATGGCAAAGCCGCCCCACCCCGCCTCGGCGATGCCAAAGTTCCAGCCGGCAAAGTCACCGGAGATAACATAGGAAACCCCCAGCCCCGCCAACAGCATCCAGCCAGCGGTGCCTTTGCGTAGTTGGCGCTTCGCCAGATACGCCTGATCAATCGATGGTTGTGTCATCATCTTGCCCTTTAAATGAGGAACGAAACAGACGTCAGCGGCGTGCCCTTTTCCATGTTGTTGTATGATTTTTTATTGGCGTCGTTGCGATAAGGTGCTTCAGACCATTAATCAGCCACCAAAAAGTTACTTGGTGAGCCGGTGCTGCCTGACTCCCCCTCCAACACGTTGTCTTCACTGCGATCTTTTAACTTAACCCCTGACACCTTGAGCTGACGGGCCTCTTTTAACAGCAGAAAGAAACGTCTGGCCGCTTCCTTCACCTGCAGGCCTGCCGGGCGTACATTGGAAATACAGTTGCGCCGGTCATCCTTAAGCCCTGGCTCTGGCGCCCAGGTCATATACAGCCCGAGGCTATCGGGTGAACTCAGCCCTGGGCGCTCGCCAATCATCACCAGCACGGCATCTGCATTTAGCAAAGCACCAATTTCATCACCAATCGCCACCCGCCCCTGCTCCACAATCGTTAGCGGCGCCAACTGCCAGTCATAGGCATCGCTGCTGAGCATTTGATAAAGGGCGCGAAGAAACGGCGTGCTGTTCTGCTGAACGGCCAGGGCGGAAAGGCCATCGACAATGACCACCGCAAGGTCATAGCGCTGCTGAGAAGCGACCGCTTGCTGCAACTTCTCACGGGACTCTTCGTTGAGACGACGGCCATAATCTGGCCGCTGCAGGTACATGGCACGATCTTGGGTATGGCTATGTAGAGATATTGGAGCCTCAGACAAAGTCAGCGCTTTGGTTAACTCATTAGCCAGCGTTTCCACTTCTAATGGGCAGTGCACAGCATCCTGGGCCTGGGCATGCGCTAACTGAAACGCCAGCAGCTTGCTGGTCGGCAGGCTCACGCCAGCACGCCCCAAGCCAATCCGTGCATCGGTAAACGCCTTCAACCGCTCCCAGGCATTCTCCACCACGATTGGAGATAGTTCGTCATGTGCCATGGCGTGGCTCCTTCGGCAGGTGGCGCAGGCTATTGGCAAAGGCGGTAGGGAGCTGGTCGTTAAGCCGATGGGTGCTGATATCCTGGAAAATCTGCATCTCCTCTAGCCAGCGCTCAAATTCAGGTGCTGCCTTCAACCCCAGCACTCGCCGGGCGTAGAGTGCATCGTGAAAGGAGGTGGTCTGGTAATTGAGCATAATGTCGTCGGAGCCGGGAATGCCCATGATAAAGTTGCAGCCCGCCACGCCCAGCAGCGTGAGCAGGTTATCCATATCGTTCTGGTCAGCCTCGGCGTGGTTGGTGTAGCAAACGTCGCAGCCCATGGGTACGCCTAGCAGCTTGCCGCAGAAGTGATCTTCCAGCCCTGCACGAGTGATCTCTTTACCGTCGAACAAATACTCGGGTCCGATAAAACCCACCACGGTATTTACCAGCAGCGGCTTAAACTTGCGCGCCACCGCATAGGCGCGTGCTTCACAGGTTTGCTGGTCAAGTCCGTGGTGGGCATCAGCAGAGAGCGAACTGCCCTGGCCAGTTTCGAAATACATCACGTTGCGACCCACCGTGCCGCGATTGAGCGACTGTGCTGCCGCCTCCGCTTCGGCCAAGGTGCTTAAGTCAAAGCCAAAGCTGCGGTTAGTGGCTTCGGTGCCACCTATCGATTGGAACACCAGATCGACCGGCGCACCCTGCTCGATGGCTTCTAACGTATTCGTCACATGAGTAAGCACGCAGGATTGTGTGGGAATTTTATACTTCTGAATCACCTCATCCATCAGACGCATCAGCTTGACGCTTTGGGCGACATTATCGGTCGCGGGGTTGATGCCAATCACCGCATCGCCGCTACCATAAAGCAGTCCGTCGAGAATGCTGGCGGCAATACCGGTGACGTCATCGGTAGGGTGATTGGGCTGCAGCCGGGTAGAGAGCCGCCCTGGCAGGCCAATGGTATTGCGAAACGCCGTGGTGACTTGGCACTTTTTAGCCACCAGGATCAAATCCTGATTGCGCATCAGCTTGCTCACCGCCGCCGCCATTTCAGGGGTAATACCCCTTCGCACTGCCGTTAGCACCTCACTGGAGGCTTGGTCAGAGAGCAGCCAGTTACGAAAATCGCCCACGGTGAGATGGCGAATGGGGGCAAAGGTATCGGCATCATGGTCATCCATAATCAGCCGAGTAATTTCATCCTCTTCGTAGGGGATCAACGCTTCATTCAAGAAGGTGGTGAGTGGCAGCTCAGCTAACACCATTTGAGCGACTACGCGCTCTTCGGCGCTCTCCGCGATCACCCCAGCCAAACGATCCCCCGAGCGAGGAGGTGTGGCCTTGGCCATCAGCTCAGCCAGGCTTGCGAAGCGGTAGCTCCGTGCCCCCACTGTCGTGTGATAGGTCTGTGCCATTGCGCTTTCCTTTTTAACCGCTCTACTTTTAAACACACTACTTTTTAAACCGCACTAAACGCGCATTAAGGTATAAAACTTGCTTGTTTCCACCATAACGCTATCACTAGAGAGGGAGTATCGAGTTTTGGCAAACCCACTAAATTTCCATTTACTTAATTAAATACATGAAGTTAAAGCGTTTAATTAGAGAGTTAGCGCTTTTAAAAACTCTGGGGAGCTTCCCATGTCCACGCTCGACAGCGTATTTGCACCAAAAAGATGCACCCAAGAAGCATTTGATGCCGATGAGCATGCGCAAAACCTGACACGTTGGCAGCAGGAGTATGACCAGCTCAGCCCTGGCAGCTTTTATGGCCGATTGGATGAAGTTACCCTAGAGACGATGCAGGTGTTTAAAGAGCACACCGGGCAAGCGCTACGTCAGCAGTGTCGCGTGTGGTCAGATTCGCTGTGGATCGGTATTCCAGCCACTGGCCAGGGATCGCGGATTAATGGCCAAGCGCTTAGCGAGGGCGAGGTAATGTGCCGCCCTGGCGGGCGGGATTTTGAATTGGTGACGCCGGAAGAATTCGATATCTATGGGCTGGTGATTCAATTACCAGCGTTAGCAGAGGCCGCTAAGCAACAGGGGATGAGCTTGGATACAGGCTGGCACGTCATGCCCCGTCGACAAGCGGCGAGCGAAACGCTCAATGCCGTCGCGTTTCTTATCGAGCGCCTGCTGACTAGCCAAACGCTGGCTATTGCTAGCCATATCCATCAAGACATTCTGCTGATGGCGCTGCTTGAACTCTTGCAAGCCGAACAGCCTAGTGCAGAGCTGCCGCCCAGCTACGCGCATCGTAAAGAAGTGGTTGATCGGGTAAAACGCTACGTGGATGAGCATATGGATGGCCCGGTAACCATGGAGGAGCTTTGCCAGTTGACCCATGTTAGCCGGCGCACGCTGCAGTACAGCTTTACGGCCATTTTGGGCATTAGCCCGCTGCAGTATTTACGTTTAACGCGGCTCAATCGTGTCCGTCGGGCGCTGCGAGCCGCATCACCCGATCAGTCGGTAACGGAAATAGCCACTTACTGGGGCTTCTGGCATCTGGGTCAATTCGCCCACGACTATAAGCAGCAGTTTGGTGAATGTCCGTCACATACGCTTAACGCAAAAGTAAGCTCAGTTAAAGGTCGGCAGATGCTTAGATTCGCGCCCTGGCAGGCCTAACTCAAACCAACTGTGATGAACCTTGCTGTCATTCCATATGTGATAGTGGAGTTGTGACATCATCACTGGGTCATCCAGAAAATCCAACCGTTCCAATCGACTCATTCCTGCTGGCCCCATCAGTACAGCGCGTGAAACCCGCTCAACTCGACGTTGGCATATTGGCTCGACATCAGTGTGCCGTGATGTCCCTAAGGCAGTGGCCAACGCATTCGGCACAGGGTCGACCACCACTTGGGCAAAAGACGGCGCCGACATTCCTGTGTTCATACAGCTAAGCAGGCTCACCATACGCCGCAGTACCCGTGGCGGTTGCGTTTCTTCGGGAATCCGGAACAGCCGTTTTTGAAAGCAGGCCTGCCCTAGCGAGACTCGACTCGATAATGCCGATACCGGAATGGATAACATTAAAGAAACAACAATTGGCGAGAGCCACCAAAGAAAAGTCGGTTCCATAACGTAAACACCCGCTGCCCACACAGCCCCTATTAGCGTTTGGCTCCAATGAGCTCGGATGGCATCACCCCACGTCGTGTCGCTATTTTCCCGCGATGGTGAACGCCATTGAACCGCCCACCCCATCACTGAGGTCAGTACAAAACGGGTGTGAAACAGCATTCTTACCGGTGCTAATAGCATCGAGAATAGCGACTCAAGCACCATACTCGCTAATACTTTGAGCGGCCCACCAAATTGACGGCTGCCCTGTATCCACACCAGCAGTACGCTTAGCAGCTTAGGCAAAAACAGTAGCAGTGCTGTTACACCAAACAACCCCACCGCTAACGTTGGGTTCCACTGTGGCCAGACAGGGAACAGCATCCCCGGCTCAGGAAAGTAGTTGGGAGTACTAAAGGTATGCACCGCTAGCAGTGCAGTAGAAAGAACCAGGAAAAGACACCACAGCGGCGCTGAAAGGTAAGACATTAAACCGGTCAGAAATACGGCACGGTGTACAGGGTGAATGCCTTGCGAAAAAAACAGCCGGAAGTTCATCAAATTTCCGTGACACCAGCGCCTGTCGCGATTGAGCTCATCAAGCAGATTAGGCGGCATTTCTTCATAGCTGCCTTCTAGTGTGTAAGCAATCCATACCCCCCAGCCGGCGCGGCGCATCAGCGCCGCCTCGACAAAGTCGTGGGACAAAATCTCGCCTGACATTGAGCCTTTACCGGGTAGCGGCGCGAGTATGCAGTGCTGCATAAACGGGGCCAGGCGAATGATGGCGTTATGCCCCCAGTAATGCGACTCGCCTAACTGCCAAAAATGCAGCCCCGCGGTAAACAGCGGCCCGTACACCCGCGTCGCAAACTGCTGCATACGCGCGTACAAATTAAGGCGTCCAGAAGCGCGTGGCGCCGTTTGAATAATGCCAACCTTGGTGTGCACCTCCATCATCTGCACTAGCCGGGTAAGGCACTTGCCACTCATAACACTATCGGCATCCAATACCAGCATATAGCGATAGAGCGCCCCCCAGCGACGACAAAAATCGTCAAGATTACCACTCTTACGTTTAACACGACGCTGACGACGGCGATAAAAAACCTGACCGAAAGCGTCCAGATCACGGCACATGCCTAACCAGGCATAGGTCTCCTGAATGGCAATATCAGGGTCTGACGTATCGCTTAAGATGAAGATATCGAAATGCCGGTCATTGCCCGTACTGCGCAGTGATTCCAGGGTGGCGCGCACTCCGGCGAATACCCTGGCAACATCCTCATTACAGATCGGCACCAGCAATGCTGTGCGCGCCTCATCATCAATCGGCTCGTCGCCCACCTCGCTGTCAATGGCGTAGCGATCATGGCTTCGCAATAATTGGAAAAATCCCATCAAAGCTGTCCAAAACCCCGCGGACACCCAGGCGAACAGCAGCACAAACAACGACAGGATGGTGACCTCAAGCCACTGTAGGCCCTGGCCGGGAAGTACGGTACGCATCTGATTGGCAGCGATGATACTTTGACCAAAAATCAGCACCAGCAAAATCCATCGACGCCTTCTGGCAACCCACTTCCAGGACGCAGAGGGCGACTCTCTTTTCCGCTTTCGAAAATCACCGTTAGCCCAGCGCTTGAAACGTTGACCAATATTCACAAAAGGATTGGTCGACCACTTCTGGGGTGCCAACGGCGTTCGTTTCATCACGGGTGAAGTGCGCAGCCGCGTAATCCCCGACGTGTCCGTTGTCAGAACGTCTGGCGGCGCTAACGGCGGCTCAGCATAGGCAAGCGCCAAGCGCCGACCCACCGATAACGCCGCCGAGTTATTATTGCCTTCACCGTGGACATCACTATGCCCATTACTATTCTCGCCCAATGCAGCATGCAGCGAAGCCATGTCGTGTTTATCAAGATCACCAACTAATAACCTGTAGCGCTCCTCACGATCCTGGGTCTCTAACGCCAAGCGCTCTAAATAAAGATCCGTTGGCGTTGCCTTCAAAGAAGACATTATTTCAGCCATTGGCGGGCAGCCTATAGTACCAAGTCTCGGATACCTGATTGCCATCGAGCAGTAGCTTGGCCCTGATATCCAAAGGCTGATTACCGTTATTGCGCTTCACATTAACAAACACACGCCAGCCGCCGGTAGCCGGATTAGGAACAACGCGGCTATTGGTTAATTCGCCATTATCGCCAACGCTTGCCTCAACGCTCATGTTTGCACCACTGCCGATACCGTCAAGCGAGGGCCCGATAAAATCGAGGACAAAAGCGAGTGACCCGTCGGGTTCACGGACTAAGTCATCCCGAATTACCTCGCCCCTAGAGCGACGTGTTGCGTCCACCCACGCAAGCTGCGTATCAAGGTGACGACTTTCATTGGTAGTGAGCGTAATGCGGTAATCGAACGCCAGGGGTGTTCCTGGCTCATGAGCTGCATCTGCTAACCACATTGATACGATGTTATCGTTGGTCTCGTTGTTTGTCGGAATCTGAATCAGCTCGACACTACCGCCCCCCCACTCATTGAGTGGCTCAACCCAAGCGCTTGGGCGCAAATCATAACGTGCATCAAGATCCTGATAGTTGCTAAAATTGTGGCCTCGTTGCATCAGGCCATACCCGTTTAACTGAGGCGTTGCATGCCTATTCATCATCAATCTGGCCGGATTGGCTAGCGGGCGCCACATCCAGCCATTCTGCGCATCATTGATTAATAGACCATTAGAATCATGGATGGCAGGAATATAGTGCAGTGTTGATGAAGGTTGTTCAGGGCCATAAAGGTACATGCTGGTTAGCGGTGCTATGCCCAGTTTCTCGACTGCTCGGCGCAAATATAGCCGCGATTGTACGTCGACTAAGGTGTCTTCTCCGGGACGTAATACGAAGCGGTAGGCGCCGGTAACGCTAGGTGAATCAAGCAGTGCGAAAATAGTCAAATACTGGCTTTCTGGACTAGGTTCGACGATCCACATTTCGCTAAAGCGTGGGAACTCTTCGCCCGATGACAATCCCGTATCAACGGCCAGCCCGCGTCCAGAAAGACCATAAACCTGCCCTCTGCCAACAGCACGAAAATAGCTTGCTCCCAGAAATACCATCACCTCATCTTTACGATCAGCGTCATTGAGTGCGTGGTTGACCCTAAAGCCAGCAATACCAAGGCCATCGCTATTTTTAACATCGTCGGAGATATTTAAATCACCGTAAGTAAAGTCGTCAGGGTTGTAAGCAAAGCCATGTACCTCGCCCTGCTGATCAATACTGTTTAATTGGATGGCACTGTCGTAATGCATCCCTTCATGGATAAAACTCAGTGTAAATGGTGAATCATTGCCGCTCCATACGTCGCGATCTCGCTTGTACTGTATTTGCGCATACTGCGCATGATTGAGCTCGCGCAGCTCATTGGGCAACGACGCTTCTGGGGCACGGTAACTCTGCTGGGCGAGTTCCTCTGCTCTTTTAGCCACATCATCGAAGCCAAACGCAAAAGCCTCAAGCGGAATGCTTCCCACCAGCAGCCCGCCCAAAACGGCTAGTGGAAAAAAACGTTTGCGGCGTAAAAGTTTACTTCGCGGGGTCGATCCACTCATTTAGCGTAATCCTCCTGTCCAATCCTTGACTGAATTCAAATTCGCTTTTTTGCCGAATCGACATACGATAGAGTCCTTTCGATCAGCTAAATGCGTTTTTCTACTGTTGCTCGCAGTCGCTCAGACTCACACCATGCGTGCATCTAAAGAGTAGATTACATTTTAGATATAACATGAGTCTAGACTACTTGGCACTCTGACTGGCCGGGCTTTTTGAAAGGGCTGAGGAAAAAAATTAGAATTTGCTCAATATGTGGAGCCGCGAGCATAAGCGCTATCTGAAGCGAGTCGTCTACAAGCCGCAGAAGACATATATAGACATGCAGAGCCTCTCATGGCCATCTGCCTAGGCTAGATAAGCCAACGCTGGGAAAACTGCTCGGCCGTTAACGGCCGGTCAAAATAGTAGCCTTGTGCCTGAGTACACCCCATCGACAGCAAGGCGCTTGCCTGAGCCTGACTCTCAATCCCTTCAGCAATTGTCTCTAATCCTAACGTGTTCGCCATGGCAATAATCGTGGCCACAATGACACGATCATTGTCACTGGTCAGCATATCTCTTACGAAGGAAATATCGATTTTGATTTTATCGGCTGCGAAGCGCTTTAGCCCGAATTTCTCACGGGGTATAAAAGAAAGCGGCTGAAAGTGTTAACGTTTCAGGGCCTTACACCAAAAACCAACACCAACAGCCGCTTCCA